>NZ_JASCAM010000015.1:0-101619 GCF_029967835.1 Enterobacter sp. V87_3
CCTCCGACCGCTCGGTTCGTAGCCGAGTACTCTATCCAGCTGAGCTACGGATGCAAAATGGCGGTGAGGCGGGGATTCGAACCCCGGATGCAGCTTTTGACCGCATACTCCCTTAGCAGGGGAGCGCCTTCAGCCTCTCGGCCACCTCACCACACAACGCCTCTTTCGAGTGCTTCGAGTAACTCGTTAAGAGCTTCTCGTCGCTGCGTGGCGCATATATTACTTTCTGGGACTTATAAGTCAAACAATTTTCCAAAAGCTTTTATCGTTTGGACAAATCGCAGGCAATTCGCATGTAAAACCCGCAAAGAGGGTGTTTTATAAGCGGATTTTGCAGGCAGCTGTGCAGCATTCTCACGTGAGAAGCGTGAACTTTGCGGACGTTAAGAGTTATGGAGCGGTCAAAAAGAGCGCAATTGAAATAGAACGGTAACTTTATGGAGGAAGAATAACAGGAGGGGGTTGCGTCTCGCCCGACAGCGAGACGCAATAATATCAGTAACTGGACTGCTGGGATTTTTCAGCCTGGATACGCTGGTAGATCTCTTCACGGTGGACAGATACTTCTTTAGGAGCGTTAACACCAATACGTACCTGGTTACCCTTTACCCCTAAAACTGTCACGGTGACCTCATCCCCAATCATGAGGGTCTCACCTACTCGACGAGTCAGAATCAGCATTCTTTGCTCCTTGAAAGATTAAAAGAGTCGGGTCTCTTGTATCCCGGCATTATCCATCATATAACGCCAAAAAGTAAGCGATGACAAACACGTAAAGTGTAAGCAGTCACGGCATCACATTCTGTTAAACGTAAGTTTAGCCGATATACACAAACTCAACCTGACTTTATCGTTATCGATAGCGCAGTGAACAAGACGCCATAACGTTACCGCTACGGCGTCTGTTTGTGCTTTGTTGTTATTACAGTTTGGCGCTTACCCAGCTTTCAACACTGGTTAATGCCGCAGGAAGTGCCGCCGAATCAGTACCGCCGGCTTGCGCCATGTCCGGACGACCGCCACCTTTACCGCCCACCTGCTGAGCGACCATACCGATCAATTCCCCTGCTTTAACACGATCCGTCACATCCTTAGAGACGCCCGCAATCAGAGAAACCTTACCTTCTGCCACCGTCGCCAGCACGATTACCGCCGAACCTAACTGGTTCTTCAGGTCGTCGACCATAGTGCGCAGCATCTTAGGCTCAACGCCAGCCAGCTCGCTGACCAGCAGTTTGACGCCCTTAATGTCTACCGCTTTGCTGGAGAGGCTTGCGCTCTCCTGTGCTGCCGCTTGTTCTTTCAACTGCTGCAGCTCTTTCTCCAGCTGGCGGGTACGATCCAGCGCAACACGCACTTTCTCGCCCAGATTCTGGCTATCGCCTTTCAGCAGCTGCGCGATATCGTGCAGCTGGTCGCTCTGCGCGTGCAGGCTGGCAATAGCGGCCTCACCCGTCACCGCTTCGATACGACGAACGCCTGCCGCCGTGCCTGACTCAGACAGGATGCGGAACAGACCGATATCACCGGTGCGTGATGCGTGAGTCCCACCGCACAGCTCGGTTGAGAAGTCGCCCATGCTCAGCACGCGAACACGTTCGTCATATTTCTCACCAAACAGCGCCATAGCCCCTTTGTTCTTCGCGGCCTCGAGATCCATGATGTTGGTCTCGATTGGCAGGTTACGACGGATCTGCGCGTTCACCAGATCTTCCACCGCACGGATTTCAGACGGTTTCATCGCTTCAAAATGCGAGAAGTCGAAACGCAGAACTTTGTCGTTAACCAGAGACCCTTTCTGTGCCACGTGCGTGCCCAGCACCTCGCGCAGCGCGGCGTGCATCAGGTGTGTTGCAGAGTGGTTCAGACGGATGCGCGCACGGCGAGCTTCATCGACGTTAGCCTGCACGCCTTCACCGACTTTCAGTGAACCGGAAAACAGTTTGCCCTGGTGACCAATGGCCTGGCCGTATTTCTGCGTATCGCTCACGCTGAAGCTGAAACCGTTGCCTTTCAGTTCGCCTTTATCGCCAACCTGACCGCCGGATTCGGCATAGAACGGCGTTTTGTCGAGGATGACAACGGCTTCCTGGCCCGCGCTGATGCTGTCTACGGCTTTACCGTCAACAAACAGTGCAGTGACGTTGCCGGTCAGTTCCAGCGCGTCGTAGCCTTTAAATTCAGAGGCGCTATCAACACGGATCATTGCGTTGTAGTCTGCGCCAAAACCGCTGGATTCACGCGCGCGACGACGCTGCTCTTCCATCGCGGCTTCAAAGCCGGCTTCGTCAACTTTGATGTTGCGCTCACGGCAAACGTCCGCCGTCAGGTCAACCGGGAAGCCGTAGGTGTCGTACAGGCGGAAAGCGGTTTCGCCATCCAGCGTGTCGCCCTTGAGCTTAGACAGTTCGTCGTCCAGCAGCGCCAGACCGCGCTCCAGAGTACGGGCAAACTGCTCTTCTTCGGTTTTCAGAACCTGCTCCACCTGCGCCTGCTGGCGTTTCAGTTCGTCGCCGGCAGAACCCATCACGCCAATCAGTGGCCCAACGAGCTTATAGAAGAAGGTATCTTTCGCGCCCAGCATGTTGCCGTGACGAATTGCGCGACGAATGATACGACGCAGCACGTAGCCACGGTTTTCATTCGACGGGATCACGCCGTCGGCAATCAGGAATGCGCAGGATCGGATATGGTCAGCGATAACGCGCAGCGATTTGTTATTCAGATCGGTTGCGCCCGTCACTTCGGCAACGGCTTTAATCAGCGTGCTGAACAGGTCAATTTCGTAGTTGGAGTTAACGTGCTGCAGAACCGCAGCAATACGCTCCAGACCCATGCCGGTATCCACGGACGGTTTCGGCAGTGGCTCCATGGTGCCGTCGGCCTGACGGTTAAACTGCATGAAGACGATGTTCCAGATCTCAATGTAGCGATCGCCATCTTCTTCTGCGCTGCCCGGCGGGCCACCCCAGATATGGTCGCCGTGATCGTAGAAGATCTCGGTGCACGGGCCGCAAGGACCGGTGTCACCCATCTGCCAGAAGTTGTCTGAAGCAAACGGTGCGCCTTTGTTATCACCAATACGGATAATACGTTCGCGCGGGATACCGACTTCTTTTTCCCAGATGTCGAACGCTTCGTCGTCCGTTTCATAGACGGTAACCCACAGACGCTCTTTTGGCAGGTTGAACCAGTTTTCACCGGTCAGCAGTTCCCATGCATATTGAATGGCATCGTGTTTGAAATAGTCGCCGAAGCTGAAGTTACCCAGCATTTCGAAGAAGGTGTGGTGACGCGCGGTGTAACCGACGTTTTCCAAGTCATTATGTTTACCGCCCGCACGCACGCAACGCTGTGAGGTTGTCGCGCGGGAATAATTACGCTTGTCGAGACCAAGGAATACGTCCTTGAACTGGTTCATCCCGGCGTTGGTAAACAGCAGAGTCGGGTCGTTATTTGGTACCAGGGAGCTGCTGGCAACAACCTGGTGTCCCTTACTATGGAAAAAATCGAGAAACGCCTGACGGATCTCAGCGGTGCTCTTGCTCATAATTATCCTGAAATCAAGCTAACAAAATGTCGCAGCAAGTCTGTATCTGTTTACAGTTGGACAGACCAGCTACTGGAAAAAGTGGGAATAAGATAAGTTTTCTTTAGTGGGAAGTAAAATCCCGCATGCGTTCAATCGACAAAATTGCGCCAGATATCCTGAATATCTTCCATCAGGAAGCCGCGGTAGAGTAAAAATCGCTGAATTTTGACTTTTTCCGAAAATTCACGCGGCAGCGGTTCTCCGTATTTCCGGATCGCCTGCTCGCGCGCCATCTCACACCAGTCGAGATCGCACTCTCGCAGGGTTTTATCAATGGATTCCCGGGAGATACCCTTCTGGTTAAGCTCCTGGCGAATACGTGCAGGGCCGTAACCTTTCCGGCCACGGCTGGCAAGAAACCGGGAGGCGAAACGGTCGTCATCAAGATAGTTCTGCTCATAGCACCAGGCAATCACGCGGTCGTAGTCTTCCGCCGTGGCATCAATCTCTTCCGGCCCGTTTTTACTCATCACGGGTGCCGCCAGTTTACGCCGTAACTCCTGCTCGCTGTGGTCACGCACTGCCAGAATACGTACCGCGCGATCCAGCAGGCGCGCATAGGCAGGGCGACGAGATGTCGGTTCACTCATAAAAAAACCTGCTAATTCAGAAATGCAAAAAGGGCCGCATTCGCAGCCCTTCATTTTCTACACGGAAGAATTAGAAATCTTCGTTGGTTTCTTCAGCATCTGCAGCATCAACCACGAAATCCGGTTTGGAGTCCTGGTTGTTCAGCAGAAGCTCACGCACCTTTTTCTCGATCTCTTTCGCCGCGGCCGGGTTATCTTTCAGCCAGGAAATGGCATTGGCTTTACCCTGACCAATTTTATCGCCGTTGTAGCTGTACCAGGCACCCGCTTTCTCAATCAGCTTCTCTTTCACGCCCAGGTCAACCAGCTCGCCGTAGAAGTTGATACCTTCGCCGTAGAGGATCTGGAATTCAGCCTGTTTAAACGGTGCTGCGATTTTGTTCTTCACAACCTTCACGCGGGTTTCACTACCCACCACGTTCTCACCGTCTTTCACCGCGCCAATACGGCGGATATCCAGACGCACAGACGCGTAGAATTTCAGCGCGTTACCGCCAGTGGTGGTTTCCGGGTTACCGAACATCACACCGATTTTCATACGGATCTGGTTGATGAAGATCAGCAGCGTGTTGGACTGTTTCAGGTTACCTGCCAGCTTACGCATCGCCTGGCTCATCATACGTGCCGCGAGGCCCATGTGAGAGTCACCGATTTCACCTTCGATTTCGGCTTTTGGCGTCAGCGCGGCAACGGAGTCAACCACGATAACGTCAACCGCACCAGAACGTGCCAGCGCGTCACAAATTTCCAGCGCTTGCTCGCCGGTGTCCGGCTGAGAACACAGCAGGTTGTCGATATCAACACCCAGCTTACGTGCGTAGACGGGGTCAAGCGCGTGCTCGGCATCGATAAACGCACAGGTTTTACCTTCGCGCTGTGCCGCCGCAACGACCTGCAGGGTCAGCGTGGTTTTACCTGAGGATTCCGGCCCGTAGATTTCTACGATACGGCCCATCGGCAAACCGCCCGCGCCCAGTGCGATATCCAGAGAAAGCGAACCGGTGGAGATAGTTTCCACGTCCATGGAACGGTCTTCACCCAGGCGCATGATGGAGCCTTTACCGAATTGTTTTTCGATCTGGCCCAGTGCTGCCGCCAACGCTTTCTGTTTGTTTTCGTCGATAGCCATTATTACTCCTGTCATGCCGGGAGAAGCAACTGCGCTTCACCGTGGATTTCTGTTCTGTTGGTGCAATTATACTGTATAGTCATACAGTATCAAGTATTTTGTAGAAAATGTTGCCAGAGCGTTTTTAACGCATATTCCGTCGCCTGACGACGCACGCTTTCGCGATCGCCGCTGAAGCATTCCCGCCGCGTTATCCCCTCGCCTTTCGAGGTTGCGAAACCAAACCACACGGTGCCGACAGGCTTCACGTCGCTGCCGCCATCCGGCCCGGCGATGCCGCTAATCGAAATCGCATAGTCTGCGCGCGCCTCTTTCAGGGCACCAATCGCCATCTCAATGACCACCGGTTCGCTGACCGCGCCATGCTGTTCAAGCGTGGCTTCACGCACGCCGATCATCTGCGCTTTAGCTTCATTACTGTAGGTCACAAAGCCGCGTTCAAACCAGGCGGAACTGCCCGCAATGTCGGTAATCACTTTGGCTACCCAGCCACCGGTACAGGACTCGGCGGTGGTGATGGTCGCCCCGCGCTGCTTCAACGCCAGCCCTACCACTTCGCTAAGCTGCATCAATTCATGGTCAGTCATTTTCGCTCCAGGCTTCGAAAAAACGTGCAGCACAAGATAGCACTTTCTCGTCAAATATGGGGATGCGCTTCAGGTTTTACGAGGGAGCTTCAGAAAAAAGCCGACGCGGGCGCATCGGCTTGAAAGAACATTACTTCATGCTGTCGGCGAGGGTATTCACGTTGTGGCGGAACGCCCTGACGTAGGTATCCGCCACGCCGCCTTTTGCCGACAAGGCTTCCGGGTAGAGTTCACCGCCAGGCTCGGCTCCTGTTGCGCTGGCAATTTGCTTCACCAGACGCGGGTCGAGCTGGTTTTCCATAAACCAGGCTTTAACGCCGTTGGCTTTAATCTGGTTGATGATCTCAGCCACCTGCGCCGCGCTGGCTTCGCTCTCAGACGACAGCCCCTGCGGCGCCATAAAGGTGACACCGTAGGCGCGGCTGAAATAGCCGAAAGCGTCATGGCTGGTCAGTACGTTGCGTTTTGCCTGCGGGATCTGGCTAAAGCGCGTTTTGGCCCAGCCGTCCAGTTGGGTCAGTTGGGCGATGTACGGCTTCCCGGTAGCCTCCAGCGCGGCTTTGTCGTCCGGGTCAGCTTTCACCAGCGCCGACAGTATATTTTGCGCATACAGCGCCCCGTTCGCCGCGCTGTTCCAGGCATGGGGATCGGTCACGGTTTTGCCGTCTTCCTCCAGCGTGTGCGTTTTCACCCCCGCCGAGGCCACCACCAGCTGGCCTTTAAAGCCGGAGGCTTTCACCAGACGGTCAAGCCAGCCCTCAAGCCCTAATCCGTTAACCACCACTACATCTGCCTTGCTTAACGCCGCACTGTCTTTCGGCGACGGTTCAAAAGTGTGCGGATCGCCATCCGGCCCCACCAGCGAGGTCACCTTCACATGTTCACCCCCCACTTCCTGCGTAATATCACCCAGGATGGAAAAGCTGGTCACCACATTAAGCGTTTTCGCCATCAACCCCGGCGACATCATTCCTAGCGCGAGCGCAATAGCTAACCCTGTACGTTTCATCATTTCCCCTTGCGTTGAAAAAGCGCACGCAGGCTGCCAGCCAGCCTGCTGCGCGAACCCAATAAAATCGAGATAAAAAACAGCGCGCTGGCGGTCAGCACAATGGACGGCCCGGCAGGTAAGCTTGCGGCCCAGGAGAGGCTTAATCCCAGCCACGCACAGCCGATACCGCTGAGACCCGCCATCGCCAGCAGCCCCGGTAGCGTGCGGGCCCAGCAGCGCGCCGCAACCGCCGGGAGCATCATCAGCCCAACGGCCATCAGCGTGCCGAGCACCTGAAAACCGGCCACCAGGTTGAGCACCAGCAGAGCGAGAAACAGGCCGTGCAGCAGGCCGGGCAGCCAGCGGGCATTCACCTGCAGCCACGCGGTATCAAACGCCTCGGTAACCAGCCCACGATAGAAAATCGCCAGCGTAATAAGGGTGACCATACACACGCCCGCGACGAACAGCGCGGCGTCGTTGTCCACCGCGAGAATAGAACCGAAGAGAAGATGCAGCAGGTCTACGTTCGATCCGCGCAGCGAGACCAGAGTCACGCCGAGGGCAAGCGATCCGAGATAGAACCCGGCGAAGCTGGCGTCCTCTTTGAGCGGCGTGCGGCGGCTGACCACGCCCGCCACCAGCGCGACGGTAATGCCCGCCACGAAACCGCCCACACTCATCGCCAGCAGCGACATTCCGCTAAGCAGATACCCCACCGCCACGCCGGGCAAAATGGCATGGGAGAGCGCATCGCCCATCAGGCTCATCTGACGCAGCTGCAAAAAGACGCCCAGCGCCGTCGTGCTGACGGAGAGCGCCAGGCAGACCACCAGCGCGCGGCGCATAAAGCCGTATTCGATAAAGGGCTGAAAGAAGATGTGCCAGATCATGCCACCCTCACCCGTTCCGTGGTCCAGCAGGGAATATCGTGATCCAGCCGCAACGTTTGTGGGAAGTGCCGCGACACGCGCTCACTGTCGTGTAACACCGCCAGCAGCGTCTGCCCCTGCATGTACATCTCAAGCATGATCTCCATCAGGACGTTACTGGTCGCTTCATCGACACCGGTAAAAGGTTCATCGAGCATCACCAGCGGTGCCTGCTGCACTAACACGCGCGCAAATAGCATGCGCTGAAACTGGCCGCCGGAGAGCGCATCGATGGTCGACAGCGCCATTGACGCCAGCCCAACTCGCTCAAGCGCCCCCGCAATTCGCAGACGCGCGTCACGGCTAAACCCGGAAAAAAGTGAGACGCGTGGCCAGCAGCCCATTCCCACCACGTCCTGCACGGTCAGCGGAAATTGCGCCTCCAGCGCGTGCCGCTGCGCCAGCCAGCCAATCACCGGGCGTTTTCCCTGCCAGCGAAAGCCGCCGCTTACTGGCGGAAGAAAACCCGCGAGCGTTTTGAGCAGCGTGGATTTCCCGCAGCCGTTCGCACCGACGATGGCAGTCATGCTGCCGCGCTCAATAGCCCCCGATAACGCCCGCGTGACGGGCTGGCGGTCATAGCCCGCAATAAGTTCGTTCATTACGATCATGGCAGCGCCACCGCCCAGCGCACGGCGAGACCGAGAAAGATCATCAGCACCAGGGCCAGCAGAAGCCGCGCCTGTGCGGAGAGCGATAAAAAGGAAGTCGACATCTTTACACCACTTTAAATGTTATAACATAACAATAATAAAAGATGACAATGATGTAAATGAAGGAAGGGTAAAGGGAGTGTGGCGAAATGTTTCTAAGAAGAACGGGGCGCACGGCTCCCCTCTCCCAACGGGAGAGGGGGAATAAGGTAACTTACTGGCTAAACGGTGACGCCGCCGGCACGCGCGCCTGGGATACCGCCAGCCCCAGCTGCCACACGGCCATCGCATAATGTGTGCTGTGGTTATAGCGCGTGATGGTGTAGAAGTTCGGCAGACCGTACCAGTACTGATAACCCGTACCGACATCCAGGCGCAGCAGGCTCAACTGCTGGGCGTCACCCAGCGGCTGGGTCGGCGTTAAGCCTGCCGCCATCAACTGCGCAGGGCTGTACTGGGTTTTGAAGCCATTTTCCAGGCCAAACGCCTGGCCGTTGGCCTGCACCGCCACCTGGCCGCCCGGCGTCCAGCCGTGCGCTTTGAAGTAGTTTGCCACGCTGCCGATAGCATCTACCGGATCCCACAGGTTGATGTGACCATCCCCGTTGAAATCGACGGCATATTGCTTATAGGAAGACGGCATAAACTGGCCGTAGCCCATCGCACCGGCAAACGAGCCTTTCAGATCCAGCGGATCGTCCTGCTCGTTACGCGCCATCAGCAGGAAGGTTTCCAGTTCGGACGAGAAGTATTCGGCACGGCGCGGGTAGTTAAAGGAGAGCGTTGCCAGCGCGTCGAGGATGCGGGTTTTGCCCATCACGCGGCCCCAGCGGGTTTCCACGCCGATAATCCCGACGATGATTTCAGGCGGAACGCCGTAAACCTGCCACGCGCGGTTGAGCGCATCTTCATACTGGTTCCAGAACGCCACGCCGTTTTGCACGTTGTCCGGGGTAATAAACTGTTTGCGGTAGCGCAGCCACGCACCGTTCGGCCCGGTTGGAACCTGCGCCGTCGGGGCCTGCCTGTCCATCAGACGCAGCACGTAGTCCAGACGTTTCGCCTGAGACAAAATCTCGTGCAGCTGCTGGCGGTCAAAGCCGTGCTTGCTCACCATTTTGTCGATAAAGGCTTCCGCAGCCGGGTTGTTCGCAAAATCGCCACCCATCTGCATCATATTGTGCTGCGGCTCCAGCAAGAAGCCCCCGGACGGCGCGCCAGCCGTCTGCTGAACAGCTTCGGTCTTTGGTTTGCTACTACAGGCGGACAGCAAAATAAGTGCAGGCAACAGCGCTGCATAACGACGCTTGAACATGGGACATCCATTTAACGAGTTCGATAAGAACCCAGTATGGTAAAGCATCCCCAACTCCTCAAGGAAGCGGTTCTGTGGCCGTAAGCAAAATCTTTCGACATTGACCACGATCGCCGAAAGGAGAATGGATTACTATAGCGCCCTCCTTCCGCCGCGAAGGGAATGGAAACGATCGAAACCGGAGAGAGTGATGAGTGATTTTCTGTTAAACGCAGGCCGCCAGACCCTGCTGCTGGAGTTGCAGGAAGCAAGCCGCCTGCCGGAACGTCTGGGCGAGGATTTTGTCCGCGCGGCCAACACCCTTATTCAGTGTGAAGGAAAAGTGATTGTGGCGGGGATTGGTAAATCCGGCCATATCGGCAAAAAGATTGCCGCAACGCTTGCCAGCACCGGCACGCCCGCCTTTTTCGTCCATCCGGCTGAAGCGCTGCATGGCGATCTGGGGATGATTGAAAGCCGCGACGTGATGCTGTTCATCTCCTACTCCGGTTCAGCTAAAGAGCTGGATCTCATCATCCCTCGCCTGCAGGAAAAATCGGTAGCGCTGCTGGCGATGACCGGCAAACCCCGCTCGCCGCTGGCGCTGGCAGCCAAAGCCACGCTGGATATCTCTGTTGAACGCGAAGCCTGCCCGATGCACCTCGCCCCCACCTCCAGCACCGTCAATACGCTGATGATGGGCGATGCGCTGGCCATGGCGGTGATGCAGGCGCGCGGGTTTAACGAAGAAGATTTTGCCCGCTCGCATCCGGCGGGGGCGCTGGGCGCGCGTCTGCTCAATAAAGTGCACCACCTGATGCGCACCGACGAGGCCACGCCGCAGGTCACGCTTGATACCAGCGTGATGGACGCAATGCTGGAGCTGAGCCGTACCGGGCTGGGGCTGGTTGCCGTGTGTGATGACGGCGGCTTCGTCAAAGGCGTCTTTACCGACGGCGACCTGCGCCGCTGGCTGGTTGGCGGCGGTAAGCTGGAATCGCAGGTGTCAGACGCCATGACCACAGGCGGCTTAACGCTCAACGCCGAAAGCCGCGCCATTGAGGCTAAAGAGGTGCTGATGAAGCGTAAAATTACCGCCGCACCGGTGGTGGATGACAGCGGCAAGCTGTGCGGGGCCATCAACCTGCAGGATTTCTATCAGGCCGGTATTATTTAAGCCCAAGACGCTTCGCCAGCCGGTGCAGGTTGGCGACGTCCGTCTCCAGCGCACGCGCGCACGCGGCCCAGCTGCGATTATTCTGCTCCAGCGCACGGGCGATAGTCTGTCGCTGAAACGCCTCCGTCGCCTCACGCAGATTCTGGGTAGCAATCTCCGGGACAACCTGCGTCACGGTCTGCACGGCTTCATCGTGCAGGGCAAAATGACGGGCGTGGATCACCACCTCATCCCCTGACCGCGTGGCCCGCGCCAGTACCACCGCACGGTGAATGGCATGTTCCAGCTCGCGCACGTTTCCCGGCCAGTCGTAGCTCAGCAGATGGCTGCGCGCGCCCGGGCTTAACACCACGCGGGAAAGCCCCATCTTCAGACGACACTGCTCGCAGAAATAGCCTGCCAGCAGCACCACATCTTCACCACGCTCGCGCAGCGGCGGCACGGAGAGCGGGAAAACGCTCAGTCGGTGAAACAGGTCGGCACGGAACTGCCCGGCCAGCACGGCTTCACGCAAATCGCGGTTGGTGGCGGCCAGCACGCGCACGTCGACGCGCAGGCTGCGATCGTCCCCGACGCGCTGAATATCACCATACTGCAGCACGCGCAGCAGCTTCGCCTGCAGCGACAGCGACAGCTCACCAATTTCGTCGAGGAACAGCGTGCCGTTATCTGCCATTTCAAACTTGCCGCTGCGGTTGCTGATGGCCCCGGTAAACGCCCCTTTGACGTGACCAAACAGCTCGCTTTCCGCCACGCTCTCCGGCAGCGCCGCGCAGTTAAGGTAGACCAGCGGGTTAACCGCACGCGGCGAGGCCTCGTGAATCGACTTCGCCACCAGCTCCTTCCCGGTGCCGGTTTCACCAAAAATCAGCACGTTCAAATCGGAGGCCGCCACAATGTCGATCTCTTTTTTAAGCTGCGCCATGCCCGGCGACAGGCCGATCATCTCGGTGTGAGCCACCTGCTCAAACGCTGCCGGGCTGCCGGGAAGAATGTTCTGGCTCTCCAGTTGCTCAATCAGCAGCGCATTGTTGAGCGCGCCGGCGGCCAGCGCGGCAATCAGCCGTAGCTCCTCGTCGCTGAACGTGTCGAACTGATCCGGCGACATGCCGTCAAGCGTCAGCGCGCCGATGAGGTTTTGCCCGGCAAACAGCGGCAGGCCAATGCAGGCGTGCACCTTCAGGCTCTCCTGTCCGGGGATCAACCCGTCATAGGGATCGGGCAGATCGCTGTCTGCCGGAAAGCGCACCACGTCCCCCGCCCTGGCGATGGTTTCCAGGCGCGGGTGGCCTTCAAGGGTAAAGCGACGCCCCAGCACGTCCTGCGCCAGCCCGTCGATCGCCAGGGGGATAAACTGCCGCCCCTCGTAGCGCAGCAGCGCCGATGCATCGCACTCCAGCACGTGGCGCAGCGTGGAAATCAGCCGCTGAAAACGGTCCTGATGCCCAATCCCGGTTTGCAGTTCAATGGCTATCTTCGCCAGTACATCTACAGAAAAGCTCATGTTGACCTCGCTGTCATTTTGACAATATATATTGTCATATTGACAGTATTTATCATAGTCATTATGACTAACCATTAGGGAGGATAAAAAAATAAAACCATATACAATCAATAGGTTAAAAAGTTGGCACGCAACTTGATATAGCTAAACCATCTTATTTAAAAACGTCGCATTAAACTGAGGTTGCTATGTCTATTCTGGTTAAAAATAACATTCATTGGGTTGGCCAACGTGACTGGGAAGTTCGTGATTTCCACGGAACTGAATACAAAACGCTGCGCGGCAGCAGCTACAACAGCTATCTCATTCGTGAAGGCAAAAACGTCCTGATTGATACCGTCGATCACAAATTCAGCCGTGAGTTCGTGCAGAACCTGCGCAGCGAAATCGACCTGAATGACATCGACTACATCATTATTAACCATGCGGAAGAAGATCACGCCGGCGCGCTGACCGAGTTGATGTCCCATATCCCGAATACGCCAATCTACTGCACCACCAACGCGATTGACTCCATTAACGGCCATCATCACCATCCGGAGTGGAATTTCCACACCGTGAAAACCGGTGACTCCCTGGATATCGGTAACGGCAAACAGCTGATCTTCGTGGAAACGCCTATGCTGCACTGGCCTGACAGCATGATGACCTACATGACCGGCGACGCGGTGCTGTTCAGTAACGACGCCTTCGGCCAGCACTACTGCGATGAGCGTCTGTTCAACGACGAAGTGGATCAGACCGAGCTGTTTGAGCAGTGCCAGCGCTACTACGCCAACATACTTACGCCGTTCAGCCGTCTTGTAACGCCAAAAATCACTGAGATCCTCGGCTTTAACCTGCCGGTGGATATGATTGCCACCTCTCACGGCGTGGTATGGCGTGAAAATCCAACCCAGATTGTCGAGCTGTATCTGAAATGGGCGGCAGATTATCAGGAAGATCGCATCACTATCTTCTACGACACCATGTCCAACAACACCCGCATGATGGCGGATGCAATCGCGCAGGGTATCAACGAAGTTGACCCGAACGTGGCGGTGAAAATCTTCAACGTCGCCCGCAGCGATAAAAACGAGATTCTGACCAACACCTTCCGCTCCAAAGGCGTGCTGGTGGGCACCTCCACCATGAACAACGTGATGATGCCAAAAATTGCGGGTCTGGTAGAAGAGATGACCGGCCTGCGCTTCCGCAATAAACGCGCCAGCGCCTTTGGCTCCCACGGCTGGAGCGGCGGCGCGGTTGACCGTCTCTCAACCCGCCTGCAGGATGCCGGTTTTGAAATGTCCATGAGCCTCAAGGCCAAATGGCGCCCGGACATCGACGCGCTGGAAATCTGCCGCCAGCACGGTCGCGATATCGCACGTCAGTGGGCGCTCGCTCCACTGCCTGAAGCCGTAGCAAAACCGGCCGAACCACAGCCCGCCAGCAGCTGTGCCGCCGCTTCTGCCGATCTCGGCCCGCGCATGCAGTGCAGCGTCTGCCAGTGGATTTACGACCCGGAACTGGGCGAGCCGCTGCAGGATGTCGCCCCGGGCACGCCGTGGAGTGACGTACCGGACAACTTCCTCTGCCCGGAATGTTCCCTTGGTAAAGACGTCTTTGACGAACTGGCTACGGAGGCAAAATGAGCAACGGGATCGTCATCATCGGCTCGGGCTTTGCCGCCCGCCAGCTGGTGAAAAACATTCGTAAACAGGATGCCAGCGTGCCGTTGACGGTGATCGCCGCCGACAGCATGGACGAGTACAACAAGCCTGATTTAAGCCACGTCATTAGCCAGAATCAGCGTGCCGAAGACCTCACCCGCCAGTCGGCGGGGGAGTTCGCGGAACAGTTTAACCTGCGCCTGTTTCCCTACACCTGGGTAACCGATATCGACGCTGCCGCCCACGTCGTGAAAGCGAAAGACCAGAGCTGGCAGTACGATAAGTTAGTGCTTGCTACCGGTGCTTCTGCCTTTGTTCCACCGGTTGAAGGCCGCGAGCTGATGCTCACCCTGAACAGCCAGCAGGAGTACCAGGCCAGCGAAACGAGGCTTCGCGATGCGCAGCGCGTGATGATTGTTGGCGGCGGCCTGATTGGCACCGAGCTGGCGATGGACTTCTGCCGGGCGGGTAAAGCCGTCACCTTAGTGGACCACGCGGCGAGCATTCTGTCGGCGCTGATGCCTGCGGAAGTAAGCAGTCGCTTACAGCATCGTCTGACCGATATGGGCGTGCACCTGCTGCTGAAATCGCAGCTGCACAGTCTGACCAAAACCGAGGGCGGCGTGCGCGCCACGCTCGACGGCAATCGCAGCGTAGAGGTAGACGTTGTTATCGCTGCGACCGGGCTGCGTCCGGAAACGGCGCTGGCTCACCGTGCCGGAGCCGAGACCCACCGCGGCGTGAAGGTAGACAGCTACCTGCGCACCACGCAGCCCGACATCTATGCGCTGGGCGACTGCGCGGAGATCAACGGCCAGGTTCTGCCGTTCCTGCAGCCGATACAGCTTAGCGCGATGTATCTGGCGAAAAACCTGCTTGGGGGCAGTGCGCCCCTGAAATTACCCGCGATGCTGGTGAAGGTGAAAACACCCGAGCTGCCGCTGCACCTTGCTGGTGAAACCCAGCGCCGGGATCTTAACTGGCACATCATCCTTGAGTCTCAGGGGATGGTGGCACGCGGTGCTGACGATGAGGGCAATCTGCGCGCCTTCGTGGTCAGTGAAGATCGGATGAAGGAGGCTTTCGCTCTGCTGAAATCGCTGCCAGCTTAACCCTCGTATTGCCGGGTGGCGCTCCGCTTACCCGGCCAACAACACTGCTGAAATCGCTTCCTGCTTAACCCTCGCAATGCCGGGTGGCGCTCCGCTTACCCGGCCTACTCAACAACAAAACGACAAACCTTGTAGGCCCGTGCAAGCGGAGCGCCGCCGGGCAACAAAAGGTCTGAGTGATTCAGGAACGCACCACCAGCGCATCGTAGCCGCGCCAGCGGTAGTTAACCATCGAGATCAGCCAGCAGGCGACAAACAGCCCAACGACGACAAATCCGGCGTTGCCGAGGTTGTCGTTGACCGCGCCAATCAGCTCCCACACGCCGCCGCTGAGTGCGAATTTATCCATCAGCAGGCCCAGCGCTTCCAGCCCTCCGATGAACAGCGCCACTACCACGGATGTCCCGGTGATGGTCATGTTGTAGTAGAGCTTGCGCTGCGGTTTATTAAACGCCCAGCCGTAAGCGCCCACCATTAACAGATTATCAAGCGTGTCGATCAGCGCCATGCCGCTGGCGAACAGTGCTGGGAAGATCATGATCGCCCACACCGACATCCCCTTTGAGGCGCTGGCCGCGGAGATGCCCAGCACGCCAATCTCGGTGGCGGTGTCAAAACCCAGTCCGAACAGGAAGCCGACCAGGTACATCTGCCAGCTTTTGTTGACCAGGCGGAACGTCGCACCAAACAGCCAGTTCATCACGCCGCCCTGCGCTGGCAGCGCAAGATCGCCGCTGGCCGAACGCCCTTTTTTCAGCGCCTGAAAACTGCGCCAGACGCCGCGTAAAATCACCATATTCACCAGCGCCATTGCCAGCAGGAACGTGGCCGACACGGCGGTGCCAATCATCCCGCCCGTCTCGTGGAACCAGGCCATGTTTTTCTGGAAGGCCGTGGCAGTTGCCGCGATTGCAATGGACGCCAGCACCACGATGGTAGAGTGCCCCAGCGAAAACCACGCCCCCACGCCGGACGGGCGTTTGCCCTGCTGCATCATCTTACGCGTGACGGTATCGATAGCCGCAATATGGTCGGCATCCACCGCGTGTCGCAGTCCGTAGCACCAGGCCAGCAGGCTTGCGGCCATCAGTGCCGGGCTGGCGCTGAAGGTTGACCATGCCCATCCCCAGGCAAGCAGATTTGCCATTACCAGAGCCAGCAGCAGGAACGCCGCGCGAGGTTCATTGCGTAAGTGTCGTAACATTTTGAGTCCTTTGTGAACATGACCGGGCGGCGGCGACAACCGCCTGCCCGAAGGAGATAGCCCCGTCACCTGCGGGCAGCTGACGAGGAAAAAGAAGGTGGTAGTCGGCAAGGTAATGTCTAAGCCGCGCGCGCAGCAGACGGTTATGTAACACGCCGCCACTGCAGCACACCGTTGAAAGCGACAGACGCCGGGCATGGCGCACGGCAAGTTCCGCCAGCCCTTTTGCCAGGGCGTCATGGAAGGCCCATGCCCGCTCGCAGGGTTCTGCCTGCCAGTTGAGCCACTGCTGCCAGAAGAGAGAGAGGTTTTCCACCGACAGGGTAACCGGATGCGCCACACCCGCACACTGCGACGCCAGCGCTTCCAGCCCGCAGGCGGCTTCCCCTTCGTAGCGCTGGTTTTCAGCGGCAATGCCCAGCGCGCAGGCCACCGCGTCGAACAGCCGTCCACAGGATGAGGCCCGCGGCGCGTTGATCCCGCGCGCAATGGCTGCAGAAAGCAGCGGCCAGTTTTGCCGCTGCACGGCCTGCGTTTCCGGATAGCGTTGCCACGCCGGAACAAAAGCCAGGCAGTGAGCAAGCAAATTGCGCCACGGCTGGACGGCAGCCAGATCCCCGCCCGGCAGCGCCACGGCGGGCAGTCCGCCCAGATGTTCGCATTCGAGATAGTTCACCCGCAGGCATTCCCCGCCCCACAGCGCGCCGTTCTCGCCCATGCCAATGCCGTCCAGCGTCAGAGCAATCACATCCCCGCCGTCCAGCGGCCAGCCGTGCTCGGCCATGCAGGCCGCCGTATGCGCGTGGTGGTGCAGCACCGTCTCGAGCGGCAACGCCTGCTCTTTGGCCCACGCGTGGGCGTGGTACCCCGGATGCGCATCACAGACCACGCGTTCCGCCTGGAAGGCGTAGATCCGCTGCATCACGTCAAGCGACGCGCGCCACTGCGCCTCCACGCCCTCCTCGCTGAGATCGCCAAAGTGCTGGCTCACAACCGCCTGGCTGCCGCGCACCAGACAAAACGTGTTTTTCAGCTCCGCGCCGGTGCATAGCATGGCGGGGATATCGCAAAAGCCTGCGGGTAACGTGATGATATCCGGCACAAAACCGCGCGCGCGGCGCAGCATCACGCCGTCCTGATCCAGCACGGAGTCATCCATCCGCTGGAGGATGTCGCGGTTGTGCAGCAGGAACCCGTCCGCGATGTCACCCAGCTCGTCCAGCGCCTGCTGGTTGGTCATGGCTGGCGGCCTGCCGCTGAGGTTGCCGGAGGTCATCACCAGCGGACGCTGGCAGTCCATCATCAGCAGATGCTGCAGCGGGTTCGCCGGGAGCATGACGCCAATCGTCGAAAGGCCGGGAGCAATCCCGTCGGGCAGGTCAGGAAGCCACGACGCCGGCACTAACACGATGGGCGCAGCAGGAGAGTGCAGCAGCGTTTGGATCGAATCCGGCAGGCCATCCGCCTGCGGGAGCATCACCGCCAGCGGCTTCGCCGGACGGCGCTTACGCAAACGCAGTGTGGCTATCGCCTGCGGATGACGGGCATCGCAGGCAAGGTGAAAACCGCCCAGCCCTTTGATGGCGACGATGCCGCCCTTTTTCAGCATCTCAACCGCGGCGCTCAGGGCCGCTTCACGCACGGCGGTTTTATCTCCCGCGCGCCATTCCAGCCAGGGGCCACAGTCCGGGCACGCCACCGGCTGGGCATGAAAACGCCGGTCGGCGGGGTCGCGGTACTCCGTTTCACAGGGCGTGCACAGCGGGAAGTGCGCCATTGCCGTGGCCGGACGGTCATACGGCATCGCGCGGATAATGGTGAAACGCGGGCCGCAGTGGGTGCAGTTGATAAAGGGATAGCGGTAGCGGCGCCCGGCAGGGTCGCGCATTTCGGCCAGACACGCCGGGCAGGTGGCGGCATCCGGAACAATCTGGGTGTCCATGGTCCCGGCCGCGCTGTGGCGAATGGAAAAATCGTCCGGCACGCGCGTCCAGGTAAAGGGCTGCGTATCAACGTGGTCAATGCGTGCCAGGGGTGGGCAGTCCTGATGCAGCCTCGCGGTAAAGGCCCCCCCATCACCCGCGAGGCGCACCAGCACGCCCTGTGCGTCATTGCAGACATCGCCCCTCAGCTGAAGCTGGTTCGCCAGCTGCCAGACGAAGGGACGAAAACCGACGCCCTGCACCCTGCCGCGTATGCGCAGCTGCACACCGTTACTGCTCATCGCGGCTTAAAACAGCAGAGATGACGACGTGTCGAACGCTGCCCGACGGCGTTTTTCCGCGCTCATCTGTTCGAGTTTGTCGCGATCCACGCAGACCAGCGCGTGCGTCGGGCAGGCTTCCATGCAGGCCGGGCCGGCTTCGCGGTGGTAGCAGAGGTCGCATTTATTGGCTTCGGCCTTCTCCGCTCGCACGCTCAGCCCCGCGCCGCTGTTGCGCACCACCGGGCGAACGACCACTTCCATCGCGCCATACGGACAGGCCACCACGCAGGTTTTGCAGCCGATGCAGCGCTCCTGCATCACGTGTACAAATCCTTTTTCGCGTTTGATTGCCCCGTTAGGGCAGACGTTGGCGCACGGCGCGTCTTCGCACTGGCGGCAGATCGCCGCCGTTGAAATATCCACGCCTTTGATAACGTGAATGCGCGGCAGGAAAGATTCCGGGGTCAGGGAGGCACAATCCTGATCCGCCTGGTGGGACACCACGCAGGCGACTTCACAGGTTCGGCAACCAATGCACTTACTGGCATCGGCCATCATAAAACGGTTCATCTACTACTCCAGCATATCAGTCATGCGCGAAGCTATTCACAAACCGTGCCAATTATTAACATGTTGATTTATATATAAATGAAAAACGAAAGCGGCACCGTCATCGTCACTTCTGACGATGACGGCTGTCGACGTCAGCGATGCGGACCGTCAGTGACGGAGTCGCGCAGGATCAGCTCGCCGGAGAAGGTTTGCTGAGAGGTGAACTCACCGCCATCCAGCATGAAGATTAAGCGACTGATGGTCTCTTTGATCATCTCCGTCACCGGAATACGCACGCTGGAGAGCGACGGCACGGTGTATGGCGCAATGGCAACATCGTCGAACCCAATCACCGACACCGCCTCCGGCGCGGCGATTCCGCTGTCATGAAGCTGTTTCAGGGCACCTATCGCCATATCGTCATTGCTCGCCACCAGCGCCGTAAAACGCTCGCCGCGGGATAACAGCCCGGCGACGGCCGCCGAACCGCTTGCCGGGGTCCACTTCCCTTCTGCTATCAGTTCTTCGCGCAGGGCGATGCCGTGCTGCGCCAGCGCGGCTTTGTAACCTGACAGACGCTCAACCCCGGTCGGGGAATCCAGCGAGCCGGTGATAAACGCAATCTCCCGGTGCCCTTTCGCAATCAGCTGCGACACCGCCTCCTGAGAGGAGGATTTATGATCGGACCAGACGCTGTGGCTGCTGTTTTTGCGCAGACGGCGGTTCAGCACCATAATCGGCTGCTCGCATTTCTCAACGATCTCGTCCATCTCCTCCACGCTGAGAAAACGCGGATAGATAATCACCGCGTCGCAGCGCATATCCAGCAGATACTGGATCGCCTCGCGCTCCTCTTCGGCGCTGTGCTTGCCGTCCGCCAGGATCAGCTGCCGCCCTTTCTCTTCGGTCATGCGCGCGGCGTGAAACAGCAGTTCGCTAAAGTAGACGCCGTGATACAGGGTGTTGGTCACCACCAGCCCCAGCGTCTGGGTGCGCCTGGTCGCCAGGTTGCGCGCCAGCAAATTCGGGCGATAGCCGCTCTCGTCGATGGCCTGAAACACCCGGTCTTTGGTCTCCTGGCTGACGTAGCCATTGCCCGACAGCACCCTGGAAACCGTCGCTTTCGAAACGCCTGCCCGTTTCGCCACTTCCAGCATCGTGGTCATCGTGTTCTTCCCTCTTAATCTGATGGTTCGCAGTGTACTGCACCGCATAAAAATTGTCGCAGCGGCAGCATCACGCTTTTTTCCGCGCCGGGTGATCGTCGTCACGAAACGAAAAAATGAACAAAAAGCGATCTTGTTTCATCAGGAAAAACTCATGATGATTATGTGAAACCGGTTTCCTACACGACTCACAACGATAACAGGAACACATCCGATGGCCAAAAACTATGCCGCGCTGGCAAACGACGTGATCAGCGCGCTCGGTGGTAAAGATAACATCGTCGCCGTCACCCACTGCATGACGCGTCTGCGCTTTGTTCTGAAAGACGAAAGTCTTACCGACGCCGCGCGTCTGAAAAGCATCAGCGGCGTGCTCGGCGTGGTGCGCAGCGATAACCAGTGCCAGGTGATTATTGGCAACACCGTTTCTCAGGCCTACCGCGAAGTGGTCAGCCTGTTACCCACCGACCTCCAGCCTGCCGTGCCGGAAGGTCCGCAAAAAATGACCTTGCGGCGGATAGGCGCAGGGATCCTTGATGCGCTGATCGGCACCATGTCGCCACTGATCCCGGCGATCATCGGCGGCTCGATGGTCAAGCTGCTGGCGATGATCCTTGAGATGACCGGCGTGCTGGAGAAAGGCGCGCCAACCCTGACCATCCTGACCGTCATCGGCGACGGGGCGTTCTTCTTCCTGCCGCTGATGGTTGCGGCTTCGGCGGCAGTGAAATTCAAAACCAATATGTCGCTCGCCATCGCTATTGCGGGCGTGCTGGTACACCCGAGCTTTATCGAGCTGATGGCGAAAGCGGCGCAGGGCGAGCATGTAGAATTTGCCTTAATTCCGGTCACGGCGGTGAAATATACCTATACCGTGATCCCGGCGCTGGTCATGACCTGGTGCCTGTCGTATATCGAACGCTGGGTGGATCGCATCACGCCGGCGGTGACAAAAAACTTCCTGAAGCCGATGCTGATCGTGCTGATTGCCGCCCCGCTCGCCATTGTGCTGATTGGACCGCTGGGGATCTGGATCGGCAGCGCCATCTCCGCGCTGGTGTACACCATTCACGGCTATCTGGGCTGGCTGTCGGTCGCCATCATGGGCGCGCTGTGGCCGCTGCTGGTGATGACCGGTATGCACCGCGTGTTCACGCCAACCATCATCCAGACCATTGCCGAAACGGGCAAAGAAGGGATGGTGATGCCGTCAGAAATCGGCGCCAACCTGTCGCTTGGCGGCTCGTCGCTGGCGGTGGCGTGGAAAACTAAAAACCCGGAGCTGCGCCAGACGGCGCTGGCGGCCGCGGCCTCTGCCATCATGGCGGGGATCTCTGAGCCGGCCCTGTACGGCGTAGCGGTGCGGCTGAAGCGTCCGCTGATTGCAAGCCTGATCAGCGGCTTTATCTGCGGCGCGGTGGCCGGTGTGGCAGGCCTTGCCAGCCACTCGATGGCAGCGCCGGGGCTGTTTACCAGCGTCCAGTTCTTCGACCCGGCAAACCCGATGACCATCGTCTGGGTATTCGGCGTGATGGGGCTGGCGGTAGTGCTGTCGTTTGTTCTGACCCTGATATTAGGTTTTGAAGATATCCCGGTTGAAGACGACGCCGATAAGGCACGCGCCCTGCAAGCCGCCCCGGTTCAGGCCAACGCAGCACGAGCATAATTGTATAGCGAGGTAGAAATGTCGGTTTTTCCACAAGGATTTTTATGGGGCGGCGCGCTTGCCGCCAACCAGAGTGAAGGCGCGTACCGCGAGGGCGGCAAAGGGCTGACCACGGTCGATATGATCCCCCACGGTGCGAACCGTCTGGCGGTGAAACTCGGGAAGGAAAAACGTTTTTCATTGCGCGACGACGAGTTTTACCCGAGCCACGAGGCGATTGATTTTTACCACCGCTATAAAGAGGACATCGCCCTGATGGCGGAGATGGGCTTCACGGTGTTCCGCACCTCAATTGCCTGGAGCCGCCTCTATCCGAACGGTGACGAGCCGCTGCCGAACCAGGAGGGCATCGCCTTCTACCGCGCGGTATTCGAGGAGTGCAAAAAGTACAACATCGAGCCGCTGGTGACCCTGTGCCACTTCGACGTGCCGATGCATCTGGTCACCGAATATGGCTCGTGGCGCAACCGCAGAATGGTCGATTTCTTCGCCCGCTACGCGCGGACCTGCTTCGAAGCGTTTAACGGCCTGGTGAAATACTGGCTGACCTTCAACGAAATCAACATCATGCTACACAGCCCGTTCTCCGGCGCGGGGCTGGTGTTCGAGGAGGGTGAGAACGAGGACCAGGTGAAATACCAGGCCGCACATCACGAGCTGGTGGCGAGCGCGCTGGCGACCAAAATCGCCCACGAGGTTAACCCTGAAAACCAGGTCGGCTGTATGCTGGCGGGCGGTAATTTCTACCCTTACTCCTGCAAGCCGGAAGACGTGTGGATGGCGCTGGAGAAAGATCGCGAGAACCTGTTCTTTATCGACGTGCAGGCGCGCGGCCGCTATCCGGCCTACTCTGCCCGGGTGTTCCGCGAGAAAGGGGTGGTGATTGTTAAAGACCCCGGCGATGACGAACTGCTGACAAACACCGTTGATTTTGTCTCGTTCAGCTATTACGCCTCTCGCTGTGCGTCGGCGGACATGAACGCGAACAATACCAATGCGGCGAATATCGTGAAGTCGTTACGTAACCCGCACATTGAGGTGAGCGAGTGGGGTTGGGGGATTGACCCGCTGGGCCTGCGCATCACCATGAACATGATGTATGACCGCTATCAGAAGCCGCTGTTCCTGGTGGAAAACGGCCTCGGCGCGAAGGACGAAATCGACGCCAACGGCGAGATCAACGACGACTACCGCATCAGCTACCTGCGCGAGCACATCCGCGCGATGGGCGACGCGATCGAGGATGGTGTGCCGCTGATGGGTTACACCACCTGGGGCTGTATCGACCTGGTGGCCGCCTCGACGGGCGAGATGAGCAAGCGCTACGGGTTTGTCTACGTGGATCGCGATGATGCCGGTAACGGCACGCTGGAGCGGACGCGCAAGAAATCGTTCGGGTGGTATAAGAAGGTGATTGCGAGCAACGGGGGGGATCTGGCGTAGCCTGTTGCCCTCACCCCAGCCCTCTCCCACAGGGAGAGGGAGATGGGTTTTGTAGGCCGGGTAAGGCGAAGCCGTCACCCGGCACTGCTCAGAGTTGAGCAAAACCCCCATCCCCCACCCACTCCGCAAGGCGGGAGTAAACATCCTCCACCGCCGCTTTCACCGGTGGCGTCATCGGGTAATAAAACCCAACGATGTCCGGCTGAATACCCAAAAACAGCACCTCGCCCACGTCGTCTTTAATCTGATCGACCAGATAGTTCAGCGGCATATTGTGGGTGGTCATCATAAACATCCCGGCGATGTCGTCCGGGTCAATCAGGCGGATCTCGCCGGGGTTAAGCCCCATATCGGTAGCATCGACGATTAACAGCTTTTCAGGGCGCAGTTCGCGAATGGCAACCACGTCGTTTTCCGGGGCGCTGCCGCCGTCAATCACCACCCAGTTGCCCTGCGGGTTTGCGGCACACATCTCTGCCAGCAGCGGGCCGGCACCGTCGTCGCCCATCATGCTGTTGCCCACACACAGTAAAACGTCAGTCACGTAATCTCCTCACCATCAGGTAGATGGCGCTCTCCTGATGAATGTCGTGCAGCATGCTAAGCAGCGTTTTGCTCCATGCCTGCTGCGCCGGGGTTTGCTGGCGCAGCGCGGCGTCAAAGGCGTTGGCGAGCATCGCAATGTGGTTGGCGTCGATGACGATCTCGCCGTACTTCGGCACCCCCTCCATTTTACGCCGCGCCGCGCTGCCCTCCTCCAGCGTGCCTATCCACGCCAGATACTCCGCCCACGGGCAGCTCAGCGCTGCCTCCAGGCAGTCGATGACGCCAAGGTGGTGCCCAATCGCCAGGCTGTAATAGACCACCTGCTGCGCCGCATCCGGCGTGGCGTCGTTCTCATCAATAAACTTACGGCTCAGCTGGCTGAACACCACCGTTTCACTCATCGGATACGCGCCTCATCAACGATCTGGTTCAGGTTCGCCACGATCTCATTAAGACGTGGATCGTTTTCCGCCTCCAGCCAGCGCGCAACCTGATGGTCGCCCTGCCCCAGCAGACGCAGATAGTCATCGGCAATCTGGCGGCCATAGCGATACCCCGCCAGCCTGCGCGCGGTGCGGTCAACCTTCACGCGCAGCGGCTGCACCATATCCGGATGCAAAATGGTCGCAGGCTGGCTATCACGCTCGCCGGGTTCGCGGGCGTGGATTTTCTGCTCCAGCAGGCCGAGCGCCATCGCAAAGCCGTACAGCGTGGCGGCAGGCGTCGGCGGGCAGCCTGGAATATAGACATCCACCGGTACAATTTTATCGGTCCCGCCCCAGACGCAGTACAGGTCGTGGAAGATGCCTCCGCTGTTGCCGCAGGCCCCGTAGGAGATGCAGATTTTGGGATCCGGCGCGGACTGCCAGGCGCGCAGCGCAGGGGATCGCATTGCGCGGGTGACGGCCCCGGTAAACAGCAGGATGTCCGCATGGCGCGGAGACGGCACCACTTTTATCCCGAAGCGTTCAGCGTCAAACAGCGGCGACAGCGTGGCGAAGATCTCAATCTCGCAGCCGTTGCAGCCGCCGCAGTCCACGCGGTAGACGTAGGCCGAACGTTTGATTTTTTTCAGCAGCGACGCCTTCATGCTGGCGATGGATTCGTCCACCGTCATCGGCACCGGAATGCCTTTGTCGTCGCGCGGGCCGAGTAAATTTTCCATCAGCTGGCCTCTCTCATGTGACGGGTTAAATCGATGCGGTCAGACGGCAGCAGGCATTTCTGACGCTTACATTCCGGGCAGGTTTCAAAGCCTTCGCGGTGGTGTTCCGCGCGGACATCGCCATTGTGTTTCAGCAACGCAATGGCGTAGTCGATCTCTTTTTGTACGGCAAACGGACGCTTGCAGACGCGGCAGTTGCACAGCGCAAAGCGCGACTGCTGCAGGAAGTCCTCTTTTTTCCACACCGCCAGTTCGTACTCCTGGGAAAGACGAATGGCCGCCGTCGGGCAGACCTCCTCGCAGCGGCCGCAGAAGATGCAGCGTCCCAGGTTGAACTGCCAGGCCAGCTCGCCGCTTTTCAGGTCGGTTTCCACCGTCAGTGCATTCGACGGGCAGGCATTGACGCAGGCCGCGCAGCCGATGCACTGCTGCGGGTTATGCTCCGGCTTGCCGCGAAAGTTTTTGTCGACCGGCAGCGGCTCCAGCGGATAGCGGCTGGTCTGCGTGCCGGTTTTGATCACTTTTTTGATAAAGGTAAACATGACGAGTCCTTATTTCAGCGGCGAGTTCTTACGCTCGATGCTGTAGCGCTCAAGCTCTTTGTACGGCACCACCTGGCTTTTCTTCTTGCGCACGTCCACCACGGTCATGCGGTCGGTGCAGGAGTAGCACGGATCAAGGCTGCCAATGATCAGCGGCGCGTCGGAGACCGTATTCCCGCGCAGCATGTAGCGCAGGGTTGGCCAGTTGGCGTAGGTCGCCGCACGGCAGCGCCAGCGGTATAGCTTCTGGTTGTCGCCGGTCATGCTCCAGTGGATATCGTCCCCGCGCGGGGCTTCGGCAAAGCCGAGGGCAAAGCGGTTTGGAATATAGGTGAAGCCTTCCACCATCAGCGGGCCGCCCGGCAGGTTATCGAGACCGAAGTCGATCATGTTCAGCGCGGTGAATACCTCGTTGATACGCACTTTGAGACGGGAGATAACGTCGCAGCCCTGCTCGCTGTGCACCTCCATCGGCAGCAGGCCATAACCAACAAACGGGTGGTCGGCGCGGGTGTCGCGGGCGTGGCCGCTGGCGCGCACCATCGGGCCGACGTTGCTGAAGTCACGGGCAATTTGCGGATCAAGACGACCAATGCCAACGGTGCGCTGCTCGATGTTTGGCGTGCTGAGCAGCATATCCACCAGCTCCTGCACGTCGCGACGCATCTGCTGTGCCAGTTGCCGGGTCTGGATCATGTCATCTTTCAGCAGGTCGCGGCGGATCCCACCGATCAGGTTCAGGCCGTAGGTTTTACGCGCCCCGGTGAGAATTTCAGCCATCTTCATCGACGCTTCACGCACGCGGAAGAACTGCATGAACCCGGAGTCGAAACCGACAAAGTGGCAGGCCAGGCCAAGGTTCAGCAGGTGCGAGTGCAGACGCTCCACCTCCAGCAGGATGGCGCGGATCATCTGCGCGCGCTCCGGCACCACGATCCCCATCCCGTTCTCCACCGAGGTGGTGTAGGCGGTGCTGTGGGCGAAGCCGCAGATGCCGCACACGCGGTCGGAGAGGAACGTCACTTCGTTGTAGCCCATGCGGGTTTCCGCCAGTTTTTCCATGCCGCGATGGACGTAGAACAGGCGGTAGTCGGCGTCGATAATGTTCTCGCCGTCAACAAACAGGCGGAAATGGCCGGGTTCGTCAGAGGTCACGTGCAGAGGGCCGATCGGCACCACGTTGTTCTTTTTACTGCCCAGCTCGTTGATAAACTCGTAGGTCTCGCTGTCAGTGGTCGGCGCGGGGCGCTGGCGGTAGTCCATGCTGTCTTTGCGCAGCGGATAGAGTTCGTCCGGCCAGTCGTCCGGCAGCACCAGACGGCGCTCGTCAGGCAGCCCCACCGGCACCAGACCGTACATATCACGCACTTCGCGCTCGCCCCAGACGGCGGCAGGCACGCGCGGCGTGACCGACGGGTACTCCGGCTTGTTCGGATCAACCTCGACGCGCACGGTGAGCCAGCACTTCTCCCCCTGCTCCATCGACATCACGTAGTACACCGCGTAGTTGCCGCACAGCTGGCGCTCGTCGTTACCGAACAGTACCGAGAGCCAGCCGCCCTGCTGGTAATAGAGAAACTCCACCACTTCCGGCAGATAATTCACCTTCACGGTGACGGTAATCTGGTCTTTGGTCTGCCAGGACTCCTCCAGCACCACGCCGGGAAAAGCCTGATGCAACGCGGCGAGATACTGTTGACCTTTCTTTTCTTCAGACATAAATACTCTCTTAAATCACGCCACCAGCAAGGAGACGAAAGCTAAAAATGCAAAACCAAAACCGGCCCACGTGATACGCGACGTCGCCGCAAAGCGCAGGCGCGCCATGCTGTTTTCAAACAGGGCAATCACCAGCACGCCAACCAGCAGTTTGAACGCCGCAATCACCACGGCCAGCACCAGGCCGCCAGCGGTGAAATGCGTCATCTGCCCCCACGGGAAGAAGACGCCAACGAACATCTGCAGCACCACCAGTTGCTTAAGGCTGATGCCCCACTTCAGTACCGCAAAGCCGTAGCCGCTGTATTCGGTGAGCGGCCCCTCCTGCAGCTCCTGCTCCGCTTCCGCGAGGTCAAAAGGCAGTTTGCCCATCTCAATAAAGGTGGCGAACGCGCAGGCGCAGAGCGCCAGGACCAGCGGAATGGTGCGGGCAACCGGCCAGTGATAAACGGTATCGGTGATTAAGCTGAGGTGGGTTGATCCGGCGACCTGCGCGGCGACCCACAGCCCGAGCAGCAGGATCGGCTCCACCAGTACGCCGAGCATGGCTTCACGGCTGGCACCGATACCGGTAAACGGGCTACCGGTGTCGAGACCCGCAATCGCGAAGAAAAAGCGCGCGATGGCAAAGAGGTAGATCAGGGTGATCAGATCGCCCAGCGCCGGCAGCGGCGACCCCACGGTCACCACCGGCAGCGCGGTCGCGATGGTCAGCATCACGCCCACCATCACAAAGGGCGTCAGGCGGAACACCCAGCCTGCGGCGTCCGGGGCCACGCTTTGACGCGCAAGCAGTTTGAACAGATCGCGGTACTCCTGCAGCACGCCAGGCCCGCGACGGTTGTGCATCCGGGCGCGCGCCACGCGGCTTATCCCGGAGAGCAAAGGCGCGACGGCGAATAACACCAGCGCCTGAAGTATTGCCAGAAACAGACTCATGTCAGGCTCCTCGTGAAATCACAATCACTACCAGCACCGCCAGCTCGATAACCGCCAGTCGGCGGAACAGCGCGGGCGCGGCGGCGCTCTGCCAGCCGGGCACTCGTCCTGCAGGGTTTAGCCAGTGGCGCAGCTTCAGCACGGCGGAAAAGTTTTCTTTCACCGGCATGGCAAAACCGTGCGCGGTGATCACCATCGACTGCTCATGCTCATAGCCGCAGGCCCAGGCTGCGCCGCGCGCGCGGGAGCTAAGGCGGTCACGCCTGAAGAACAGCATCAGCACAAACGGCAGCAGCGGAGAGGCAATCAGCAGCAGCGCGATCATCGGTTGAGAAACCCCGGAGTGCGCCGTCGCAAGCGGCAGCGGAACAACGCTTCCCAGCAGCGGGATCAGCCACGGGGCAGCGACCCCGCCCGCAATACAGCACAGCGCGAGGGCAACGACGCTTATCGTCATCAGCACGGGCGCAGCGCGGGCGGTTTCCGCTTCACGCGTGCGCGGCGCACCGAGGAAGGTGACGCCGTAGACTTTCGCCATGCACATCACCGCCAGCGCGCCGGTGATCGCCAGCCCAACGGCCAGCAGCGGCCCCAGCAACCGTGCGATAAACGCCTCGCTCTGACCGAGCGCGAAGAAGGACTGATAAATCACCCACTCTCCGGCAAAACCGTTCAGCGGCGGCAGCGCGGCCATCGCCATCAGCCCCACCAGCATGGCGAGCGAAATGACCGGCATTTTTTTACCGATCCCACCGAGCTTTTCAATATCGCGATGACCGGTGCGGAACCAGACGCTGCCCGCCCCGAGGAACAGGGTGCTTTTAAACAGGCTGTGGTTGATAAGATGGTAGAGCCCGCCGATAAACCCGGCGGCAATCAGCGCCGGTTGGCTGAGCGCCAGCCCGGTGACGCCCGCGCCAAGGCCGAGCAGGATAATGCCGATGTTTTCCAGGGTGTGGTACGCCAGCAGACGCTGTATGTTGTGCTCCATCAGCGCGTAAAGCCCGCCGACGAACGCGGTGATCATCCCGGCTAACAGCAGCACTACGCCCCACCACAGCGGCGGTTGGCCGCTCGTCAGCGTCAGCGTCAGAATGCCGAACAGGCCAACTTTCATCACCACCGTCGAGAACAGCGCGGCGGCGGGCGCAGAGGCGTTGGCATGCGCCTGCGGCACCCAGCCGTGCAGCGGGATAATGCCCGCCAGCAGACCAAAGCCCACCACGCCCAGCAGCCAGACGTCGTTGCCCAGCGTCTGGCCGTCGAGCGCAGCGAAGTCCAGCGTGCCGAAACGCTGCCACACCAGCCAGCAGGCCAGCGCCAGCAGCAGCGTACCGAGGCGGCCCAGCGCGAACCACAGCTTGCCGGAGGCGGTGCAGCCCGTCAGGAACACGCCGCACAGGGCCATGATTTCCGCCATCATCACCAGCGCCCCAAGGTTACTGGCGGTAACCGCACAGACCGCCGTCGCCATCAGCAGATTCACCAGCAGCCCGTTGGCGCTGGCGTTCGGGTGGCGGTGCCAGTCAATATTAAACACGCTGATAAACAGCCCACACAGGCCGAACGTGATAAGCCAGATCGCGTTCAGCGGCGTGACCTGCACCGCGTGATGGACAAACGGCATCACCGTGTAAACGCGCCCGCCGCCGAGCAGCACCACGCCGCCCGCGCCCAGCGTCAGCACGCTGCCAACGGCCCCGCCGATACCGGCAATCCAGCCGCTGAACGCTGTAGAGAAGGAGAAGATCGTCGCCAGTATGGCCGCAGCAGCAAAGACCGCTACGCCGGTGTTCATCATCGTCACGGCGTTCATTGTGCCCCCTCGTTAAATGCCTGCAGCAGAGAAAGATCGCCCACGTCGGTGTTAATGGTCAGCTCGCGTTTACGCCTGCTGGTGCGGGCGATGTCGCGGATGTTGACCAGAATCAGCGCGTTGGTCGGGCAGGTGCGTACGCAGGCCGGGCCTTGCTCATCAAAGCTGCACAGGTCGCACTTCACCGCGACGGCGCGCACGCCGGGCACCCAGTCCAGCAGCGTGCTTACGCGTGCCGGCGCGGGAGGCGCAGGCGGCGCTTTGGGTGAGTTGGCATTCGCCGGGATATGCAGCGGGCGGCTGCCGGAAAACTCAATCGCGCCGAACGGGCAGGCGATGCCGCACAGCTTGCAGCTCACGCACAGGCTTTCGTTCAGCTGCACGGCCCCCTCAACGCGGGTAATGGCGTTGGCCGGGCAGACGCCCGCGCACGGGGCATCTTCACAGTGGTGGCAGAGCTGCGGGGCAGACTCTTTTTCATTACGCATGACGCGCAGGCGCGGCATGGACTGCAGCCCATGCAGACGGTGCGTTTCCGAACACGCCGCTTCACAGGTTCGACAGCCAATACAGACCGTCGAGTCAGCAATTACAAAACGGTTCACCGGGCAATCCTCTGGTGATGGTCATTTTTGACGAAAAGATGTCTTCTCGACACTTCTCGACACTCGGGGATCAGGCAACGTGCGTTGACGTCGTTGCCGCCACCAGCTGTTTCAGGTTGACCGGCAGGTCATGTTCAACCGCTGCGTACAGGCCGTTGTATACCGGCTCGATTTTTTCCAGATAGTGCTCCAGCACCTGCTGGCGATCGCGGTTGCAGACGTGACCATCGATCATGCCGTCGGACATCAGCTGCGCCTGCGCAATCCGTTGTTTTTCACCCGCTTTTGTTTCGACGTAGTACTCAATGGTGTGGCTGTTAAAGGTGTTCGCCAGGGTGACGAAAATCGTGAAATGGCCGAAGAGGACAAAGCGCATATCCCCCTGCGCCGCACAGCTCATGGCGTGGTGAAGACGGGCTTTCGACAGGGTAATGCCCTGAATCAGAGAGTTGCAGTACTGGTGCCATTGCTCCTGCAGCTGCTGATGACGCCGTGCGATGTAATCGGCTTTTTCGCTGATTTCCCAAATAGTCATAAAACGCATCCGGTTAGTGAAGATTTCGGCTATTAAGCAGATTCCATGCCAGTTTTTAATGTATTGATTTACATAGGCTTTAATCTGGACAGCCCTGTCACATCGTCGGTGTCGACGTGTCATTTCGACAGCGTTGACATCGTCACCCCTTAAGGGAAATCAAGCTGGCACTGTTATTGCATTACAGGGTCAATTCATTGAGGAGGCGTCATGCACGAAATCACCCTCTGCCAGCGGGCTCTGGAACTTATCGAACAGCAGGCAGTACACAACCACGCCAAACGCGTGACGGGCGTCTGGCTGAAAGTCGGCGCATTTTCCTGCGTCGAAACCAGTGCCCTCACCTTCTGCTTTGAGCTGGTGTGTCGCGGCACGCTGGCGGAAGGCTGCGAACTTCACATTGAGGAGCAGCAGGCGGAGTGCTGGTGCGAGCAGTGCCAGCAGTACGTCACCCTGCTGTCATCAAAGGTTCAGCGCTGCCCGCTCTGCCAGTGTGCGGGGCTGCGCATCGTGGCGGATGACGGCATGCAGATCCAACGCCTCGAAATTGAGAAGGAGTAACGTATGTGCAGTACCTGCGGTTGCGCTGAAGGCAACCTGTATATTGAAGGGGATGAACACCGTCTCCACTCCGCGTTTCGCTCAGCTCCCTTTTCCCCAGCGCCGCGCCCGGCGGCGGCATTCACCGGGGTCACCTTCACGCCGAAACGGTCCGTTGAGGGCGATTTGCACTACGGACACGGCGCAGCCGGCACCCATGCTCCGGGCATCAGCCAGCGCCAGATGCTGGAGGTGGAGATCAACGTGCTCGACAAAAATAACCAGCTCGCAGCCCGCAACCGCGCCCGCTTTGATGCGCGTAACCAGCTGGTGCTGAATCTGGTCTCCAGCCCCGGCTCCGGCAAAACCACGCTGCTTACCGAAACCCTTAAACGCCTGAATGCGCGCGTCTCCTGTGCGGTAATAGAGGGCGATCAGCAGACGGTGAATGACGCGGCGCGCATTCGTGAAACCGGCACGCCCGCCATTCAGGTTAATACCGGTAAAGGCTGCCACCTTGATGCGCAGATGATTGCCGACGCCGCGCCGCGTCTGCCGCTGGCGGATAACGGCATTCTGTTTATCGAGAACGTCGGAAACCTGGTCTGCCCGGCGAGCTTCGACCTGGGCGAGCGGCATAAGGTGGCCGTGCTCTCCGTCACCGAAGGGGAGGACAAACCGCTGAAATATCCGCATATGTTTGCCGCCGCCTCGCTGATGCTGCTGAACAAAGTGGATTTACTGCCTTACCTCAACTTCGACGTGGAGAAATGCCTGGCCTGTGCCCGGGAAGTGAATCCGGATATTGAGATCCTGCTGGTCTCCGCCACGCGCGGCGAGGGCATGGAACACTGGCTGAACTGGCTGGAGCGTGAACGATGTGCATAGGCGTACCCGGACAAATTCACGCCATTGACGGCAATCAGGCCAAAGTGGACGTGTGCGGTATTCTGCGCGATGTCGACCTGACGCTGGTGGGCAGCACCGATGACACCGGCGCATCACGGCTTGGTCAGTGGGTGCTGGTTCACGTTGGCTTTGCGATGAGCGTGATTAACGAAGCGGAGGCCCGGGATACGCTCGACGCGCTGCAAAACATGTTTGACGTGGAGCCGGATGTGGGCGCACTGCTGTACGGCGAGGAACGGTAATCTATGCGCTACGTTGATGAATACCGTGCCCCTGAACAGGTGATGCAGCTGATTGACCATCTGCAATCCCGCGCATTATTACTTGAGTACACCGCCGAAAAACCGTTACGCATCATGGAAGTCTGCGGTGGACACACCCACGCTATCTTTAAGTTTGGCCTTGACCAGCTGCTGCCGAAAAACATCGAATTCATTCACGGCCCCGGCTGCCCGGTGTGCGTGTTGCCGATGGGGCGTATCGACAGCTGCCTTGAGATTGCCCGCCATCCGGAGGTGATCTTCTGCACCTTCGGCGATGCGATGCGCGTGCCGGGCAAAAATGGCTCGCTGCTGCAGGCCAGAGCGCGCGGCGCGGATATCCGCATCGTTTACTCACCGATGGATGCACTGAAGCTGGCGGCCGACAATCCGACGCGAAAAGTGGTCTTTTTTGGGCTGGGTTTTGAAACCACTATGCCCGCCACGGCCATCACACTCCAGCAGGCGAAAGCCCGCAACATCGGCAATTTTTACGTTTTCTGTCAGCACATCACGCTCATTCCCACCCTTCGCAGCCTGCTTGAAGAGCCGGACAACGGTATTGATGCTTTTCTCGCCCCGGGCCATGTCAGCATGGTGATCGGTACTGAGGCGTATGGTTTTATCGCCGGGGAGTACCATCGCCCATTAGTGGTAGCTGGTTTCGAACCACTTGATCTACTACAAGGCGTGACCATGCTGGTTGAGCAGAAAATAGCGGCTCTGAGCGTCGTCGAAAATCAGTATCGCCGCGTGGTGCCGGACGAGGGGAATGTGCATGCGCAGCTGGCCATTCGCGAGGTGTTCAGGGTGGAAGGCAACAGTGAATGGCGCGGGCTGGGGCTGATTGCTGAATCCGGCGTACACCTGACGCCGCCGTATCGTTCCTTCGATGCCGAGGCGCATTTCCGCCCGCAGCCACAGCAGGTGTGCGACGATCCTGACGCCCGCTGTGGCGAGGTGCTCACCGGCAAATGTAAACCTCATCAGTGCCCGTTATTTGGCAGCACCTGTAACCCGCAAACCGCATTCGGTGCGCTGATGGTCTCTTCCGAAGGGGCCTGCGCCGCGTGGTATCAGTATCGCAATCAGGAGAGTGAAGCATGAAGACCGTGGAAATGGCGCACGGCAGCGGCGGACAGGCGATGCAGCAGCTCATCAATCAGCTGTTTATGGACGCCTTTAACAACCCCTGGCTGGCCGAGCAGGAGGATCAGGCGCGCATTGCGCTCTCCACGCTTACCGCCCAGGGCGACAGGCTGGCGTTCTCCACCGACAGCTATGTCATCGATCCGCTTTTCTTCCCCGGCGGTGATATCGGCAAGCTGGCTGTTTGCGGTACCGCCAATGATGTGGCCGTCAGCGGCGCGGTGCCACGCTACCTCTCCTGCGGGTTTATCCTCGAAGAGGGGCTGCCGATGGAGACGCTCAAAACGGTTGTCGCCAGCATGGCGCAGGCCGCGCGCGAGGCGGGGATCGCTATCGTCACCGGCGATACCAAGGTCGTGCAGCGCGGCGCGGCGGATAAACTGTTCATCAATACGGCAGGAATGGGGGCGATCCCGGCGGATATTCACTGGGGCGCACAGCAGCTTGCCGTGGGCGACGTGCTGTTAGTCACCGGCACGCTGGGCTGCCACGGGGCGACTATCCTTAACCTGCGCGAAGGTCTGGGACTGGACGGTGAGCTTCGCAGCGACTGCGCGGTGCTGACGCCCCTTATCCAGAGGCTGCGCACCCTACCTGGGGTGAAAGCCCTGCGCGACGCCACCCGGGGCGGCGTTAATGCCGTGATGCACGAGTTCGCCGCACGCTGCGGCTGTGGAATTGAACTGAACGAGCGCAGCCTGCCCGTTAAGCCTGCCGTACGCGGGCTTTGCGAGCTGCTGGGGCTCGATCCGCTAAACTTTGCCAATGAAGGCAAACTGGCGATTGGCGTTGAACGCCAGGCTGCCGACGCGGTACTGGCAGAGCTGCGCGCCCATCCGTTAGGGAAAGAGGCCGCCATTATTGGTGAAGTGGTTGAACGCAAAGGGGTGCGTTTGACCGGGCTTTACGGCGTGAAGCGCACGCTGGATCTGCCGCACGCCGAACCGTTACCCCGAATTTGCTAGAACCGCGCCATAAGCGGTCAGCGCTGACGTTCTCTTTTTTGCCAGTTTCTATTGGAAAGCAATAATGCCGTATACACCGATGAGCGATCTTGGACAGCAGGGCCTGTTTGACATCACACGCACTCTTTTACAGCAGCCCGATTTAGGCTCACTGAGCGATACCCTGACGCGGCTGGTCAGGCAATCAGCGCTGGCGGACAGCGCCGCTATCGTGCTCTGGCACAGCGGGACCCAGCGGGCGAGCTACTACTCAACGCGTGATAACGGCAAAGTCTTTGAATATGAGGATGAAACCTATCTCGCCCACGGCCCGGTGCGGCGTATTCTTTCCCGTCCTGAAATCCTGCACTGCAGCGCTGAAGAGTTCCGCCAGGCCTGGCCGATGCTGGCAGATAGCAATATCTATCAGCCTTTCGGCCATTACTGCATGCTCCCTCTGGCGGTGGAAGGCCATATTTTTGGCGGCTGCGAGTTTCTGCGCACTACCGACCAGCCGTGGAGCGAGGCGGAATATGAGCGTCTGCACACCTTTACCCAGATTGTCGGCGTGGTGGCGGAGCAGATCCAGAGCCGCGTCAACAATAATGTGGATTACGATCTGCTGAGCCGCGAGCGCGACAACTTCCGTATTCTGGTGGCGATCACCAACGCCGTGCTGTCGCGCCTGGACATGGACGAGCTGGTCAGCGAGGTCTCAAAAGAGATCCATCACTACTTCAAAATCGACGCCATCAGCATTGCGCTTCGGGGCAATCGTAAGGGAAAACTCAACATTTACTCCACGCACTATCTGGATGAGGCCAACCCGGCGCACGAGCAGAGCGAAGTGGACGAAGCGGGCACCCTGTCCGAGCGGGTGTTCAAAAGTAAAGAGATCCTGCTGCTCAACCTGCACGAGCGTGACGTGCTGGCCCCCTACGAGCGGATGCTGTTTAACACCTGGGGCAATAAAATCCAGACGCTGTGCCTGCTGCCGTTGATGTCGGGCAATACCATGCTTGGCGTGCTGAAGCTGGCGCAGTGCGATGAGGGCGTATTTACCACTGCCAACCTCAAGCTGCTGCGCCAGATTGCCGAACGTATCTCCATTGCCCTGGATAACGCCCTCGCCTATCAGGAGATCCACCGTCTGAAGGAGCGGCTGGTGGATGAGAACCTCGCCCTTACCGAGCAACTCAATAACGTGGACAGCGAGTTTGGCGAAATCATTGGCCGCAGTGATGCGATGTACAGCATCCTCAAGCAGGTTGAGATGGTGGCGCAGAGCGACAGCACGGTGCTGATTCTGGGCGAGACCGGTACCGGGAAAGAGCTGATCGCCCGGGCGATCCACAACTTAAGCAACCGCAACAGCCGCCGGATGGTGAAGATGAACTGCGCCGCCATGCCTGCGGGTCTGCTGGAAAGTGACCTCTTCGGTCATGAGCGCGGCGCCTTTACCGGGGCCAGCAGCCAGCGGCTGGGCCGGTTTGAGCTGGCAGATAAAAGCTCGCTGTTTCTCGACGAAGTGGGCGATATGCCGCTGGAACTGCAGCCTAAGCTGCTGCGTGTGTTGCAGGAGCAGGAGTTTGAGCGCCTCGGCAGCAACAAGCTTATCCAGACGGACGTGCGGCTGATTGCCGCCACCAATCGGGATCTTAAAAAAATGGTCGCCGACCGCGAATTCAGAAGCGATCTCTATTATCGCCTGAACGTCTTCCCGATCTGCCTGCCCCCGCTGCGCGAACGCCCGGAAGATATCCCTCTGCTGGTGAAAGCCTTTACCGCCAAAATTGCGCGGCGGATGGGGCGCAACATCGACAGCATTCCGGCAGAGACGCTCCGCACGCTCTCGGCAATGGAGTGGCCGGGTAACGTCCGCGAACTGGAAAACGTCATTGAGCGTGCGGTGCTGCTGACGCGCGGCAACGTGCTGCAACTCTCCCTGCCGGAGGTTTCTCTGCCTGAAACGACTGTGAGCGCAGCCGAGATGGCGAAAGAGGGAGAAGATGAATACCACCTTATTCTGCGCGTGCTGAAAGAGACCAACGGTGTGGTCGCCGGGCCGAAAGGTGCAGCCCAGCGTTTAGGGTTAAAACGCACCACCCTGCTGTCGCGCATGAAGCGCCTCGGGATTGATAAAGAGAACCTGATGTAAGTCCGCATTCCGGCGGTGTTACTCTGACACCGCCTTTCGTCACCCTGCGCAATTGTCCCTCATTGACACAAAATCCTTTCCTCTGTATAAAATTCCGCCTTAATAATGAGTTTCATTTGCATCAAAAAATAATATTAATGAAGGGTAGCGTTTAATGAAAAAGGTCATCTGCGCGTTGGGCCTGGCGTTTGCGTCGGTCAGTTCTGCTCTGGCAACCACATATCCTCTGACCATTGAAAACTGTGGTTATAAAGAGACCTTCACCAAAGCGCCGGAACGCGTGGTGGCCCTGGGTCAGAATACCGTCGAAATTTTGCTCCTGCTCGGACTGGAAGATAAGGTGAAGGCCAGCGCCTTCTGGCCAACCAAAGTGTTGCCGCAGCTGGCTAAACAGAACGCAAAAATCAAAACCCTGACGGTAGAAATCCCGACCCTTGAATCCATCCTTTCGCAAAACCCTGATTTTGTGCCTGCGCAGCTTCCCCTGTTACTTGGGCCTGAAAGTAAGGTGGCGAAACGTGAAGATTTGGCCACGGTCGGTGTGAACAGCTACGTGTCACCGGGCATGTGCGCCACCAAAAAAGCCGCAGGTGATATGTACGGCAGCCGCCAGAAGCTGTGGGACATGACCTATCTCTATAAAGAGATTGAGGATTTTGCCAAAATCTTTAACGTGGAAGATCGCGGCCAGGCGGTGATTGCCGATTTCAAAAAACGTGAAGCTGACCTGCGCCAGGAGTTTGGTAAAAACAAAAAAGACCTCTCCTTTGTTTTCTGGTTCTCAAGCTCCTCTCCTTCGGCTGATGCCTATGTCGGCGGTAAAAACAGCGCGTCCGGTTTTATTGCTAACGTGCTGGGCGGGCACAACGCCATCACCTCCGAAACCGAATGGCCCACCGTGGGCTGGGAAAGCATTATTGCCGCTAATCCGGATGTGATTGTGGTTTCCAGCCTGGATCGCAACCGCTGGGCGCTGGATAACGCGGAAGAAAAAATCAAGTTCCTGAAAACCGATCCTGCCGTCAGCCAGCTGGATGCCGTCAAAAAAGGCCATATCGTGGTGATGGACGGCCAGGCGATGAACCCGACGATCCGTACGATTTACGGTGCTGAACAGGTGGGTGAGCAGCTCAGAAAACTGGGGCTGAACTGATGACAGCCGCTGTACTTCAGGCCCGCCAGGGCCTGTTCCTGACCACCTCTGCTCTGCTTGCCGTTGTAGTGTTGTTTCTGGTGATCGCCCTCGGCGTCAGCGTCGGTGAGCTGTCCATCCCGCTGAATAACGTGTTTTACGCCATCAGCAACAGAATGGGGCTCACCGAGGTTCCGCTCAATCGCATCTATGAGAGCGTAATCTGGGACTTCCGCCTGAGCCGTGCGCTGGTTGCAGCCTGCTGTGGTGCGGGGTTAGCCATTTGCGGTGCCGTATTGCAGAGCCTGCTGAAGAACGCCCTGGCGGAGCCCTACGTGCTGGGCGTCTCTGCCGGCGCGTCAACGGGTGCGGTTTCCGTCGTGGTTCTGGGAGTGGGGACCGGGGCCGTTTCGCTCTCAGCGGGCGCCTTCGCGGGAGCATTCGCCGCGTTTGCATTTGTCGCCTTTCTGACGAACGGCGCGCGCGGCGGCAATGAACGCACCATTCTGGCAGGCGTGGCAGCCTCTCAGCTGTTCAACGCCATTACCGCCTACACCATCAGCACGTCTGCCAGCGCCCAGCAGGCGCGTGATGTGATGTTCTGGCTGCTGGGCAGTTTCAGCGGCGTACGCTGGCCTGAATTCCAGCTGGTGCTGGTTGTCGTCCTGACAGGATTAGCCGTTTGCCTCTACTATTCCCGGGCGCTGGATGCCTTTACGTTCGGTGACGATGCTGCCGCATCGCTGGGTATTGCCGTTCCCTGGGTGCGCCTGGCGTTATTTATCACGACCGCACTGATCACCGCGACGATCGTCAGCATGGCGGGCTCTATCGGCTTTGTGGGGCTGGTGGTTCCGCACGTCATGCGTTTCCTGTTCGGGCCGCTGCATCGCACCCTGCTGATTGCCAGCGCGCTGGCCGGGGCGATCCTGATGGTGCTGGCAGACATTGCCTCGCGCATGCTGATTGCGCCGCAAAGCCTGCCCGTCGGCGTAGTGACCGCGCTGGTCGGTGTGCCTTTCTTTGCCGTGATTATCTACCGATCAAGGAATAAGTGATGAGTATCTGCGCTGAAAATATCACCTGGAAGGTCGGCAAAAAAGTTATCGTCAATGACGTGTCACTGAAGGTTTCCCGGGGGGAAACCGTTGGGCTGCTGGGCCCAAACGGCTGCGGAAAGTCGTCTCTGTTGCGTATTCTGGCGGGACTTCGTCGCCCGGATGCGGGCAGCGTGACCCTGGACGGACAGGACATTTCCCGCATCGCCAAAAAGCAGCTCGCCCGCCGGGTCGCATTCGTTGAGCAGCACGGGATGACCGACGCCAACATGCGCGTGCGCGACGTGGTAAAACTCGGGCGTATTCCGCACCACTCCCCTTTTTCTAACTGGAGCAAGCAGGATGACGACACCGTCACCGCGGCCCTGCAACGTGTGGATATGCTGGAAAAAAGCGACCAGGGCTGGCTGAGCCTGTCCGGCGGAGAGCGTCAGCGCGTTCACATCGCCCGTGCGCTGGCCCAGACCCCGACGGAAATCCTGCTGGATGAACCCACCAACCACCTGGACATTCATCATCAGATACAGCTGATGCATTTAATCAGCGAATTACCCGTAACCAGTATTGTCGCCATCCACGATCTCAACCACGCCTCGATGTTCTGTGACTCGCTGATTGTGATGCAGAAAGGGCAAATTGTGGCGACGGGAACCCCGCAGGACATTTTATCCGAGTCGTTGCTCTGGGATGTCTTCAGAGTCAAAACCAAAATTGAGATATCGCCGTTCCATGGCAAAAAGCACATTCACTTTATCGTGTAGGGGCGAGTAAACCACAATGCCCCTTCGCCCTGCCACCACGCTCTGGCCGCCCGTTTTACTGGGTAGCCAGTTTGTTTTTAACATCGGCTTTTACGCCGTTGTTCCTTTCCTTGCGATATTCCTGCGCGACGACATGCTGCTTTCCGGCGGGCTTATCGGGCTGATTCTGGGTCTGCGCACCTTCTCACAGCAGGGGATGTTTATCGTTGGGGGCGCACTCTCAGACCGGTTTGGCGCGAAAGTGGTCATCCTGAGCGGCTGTATTGTGCGTGTTTCGGGTTATCTGCTGCTGGCCTTCGGGAGCACTCTGTGGCCAATCATTCTGGGTGCCTGCCTGACGGGCGTCGGCGGTGCACTATTCTCCCCTTCGATTGAGGCGTTGCTGGCAAAAGCGGGCACGCACAGTGAGGCGAAAGGGAAACGAAGCCGGGCGGAGTGGTTTGCGCTGTTTGCGGTCTGCGGGGAACTCGGCGCGGTACTGGGCCCGGTTGCTGGTGCCCTGCTGACGGGGCTTGGCTTCCGCCAGGTGGCGCTGGCAGGTGCCGGGGTGTTTATTGTTGCGTTAGTGGTGCTCTACTTCTGCCTCCCTGCTTCTGACCACCGTTCACAAACGCTGAAAATACAGCCCTGGTGGACAACGTTCCGCCAGCCTCGTTTCGTCGCCTTTATCATTGCCTATAGCTCGTGGCTGTTAAGCTACAACCAGCTTTATCTGGCGCTGCCGGTGGAGATCCAGCGGTCTGGCGGTAACGAGAAAGATCTCGGCCCGCTTTTTATGCTCGCCTCCGTGTTGATCATTACTCTACAGCTGCCGCTGGCACGCTTCGCCCGCCGCGTGGGCGCGGTGAGGATCCTGCCGGTAGGCTTTTTGCTGCTGTCTGCCGCCTTTGCGAGCGTGGCGATGTTTGCGGCGACTGAACCGCCGGAGGGCTGGTGGCGGCTACTGCCGTCAGTCTCATTGGTAACGCTGCTGACGCTGGGACAGATGCTGCTGGTACCCTCGGCTAAAGATCTCATTCCGCGGTTTGCTGAGGAGTCCACGTTGGGGGCGCACTACGGCGCACTCTCCACTGCCGGAGGCATTGCGGTACTTGCGGGAAATTTGTTGTTTGGCAGTCTGCTGGATCGCGCGCTGGTGCCCTCACCCCAGGCGATTTACCCCTGGCTGCTGCTGGCCCTCTTCCCGTTATGCAGCGCACTGGCCCTGAACGTGATTTGCCGGCCGCTAAGACGCTGAACGACTCACTTTTTCGGGCGATACTTTTCCGGTAATTCCGGCACCGGACGACGATCATCAATCAGATGACGAACGGTCAGGATGGGGTGACGCCATAACATGCGCGGGCCGGCCCAGCGCATTATCTGCTTCATCTCTTCACGCTTTGCAGGCTGGTAGCAGTGTACCGGACACTGTTTACAGGCGGGCTTGTCTTCCCCAAAAACACACTTGTCCAGACGCTTGTCGGCATACGCCCTGAGCGCCTGATAGTGCCCCTCTTCCTGAGAAGCCTGCGGGCACTGCTTCTCAAACAACGCGATCATTTTGGCGATCGTCTCTTTCTCTCGTGCGATACGTTTACCGTACATGGACAATGACCTCATATAAAGTGCATCCATAATACCTCTTTGCGCGTCGTTTTTCAGTCGTTGCATTTTATTTTCTGAAGACGCCTTCCAGTATTAAAGCGGCCAGACGGGTCAAACACTGGTATTTTATACAGGCAATGAGAACGCCCGTTGCCCAACTTTTTCGGAGGCCGTATGCAAGAGATCGTCATCACCCAACCCTATCGCCATTTAAAAGTGGGCTATTTCAGAAAGCGCCACGAGGATCGCCGAACCAAAATCCCGACGCGCTATAGCGTCCATGCCGCCCTCAGCCTTAAAGGCGACTGGCTGGAAAAAGCCGGATTTACCACCCATTCGCAGGTTCGGGTGGGCGTGGCGCACGGGAAAATCATCATCGAACTGATGCAGGAAGGCGCCTCGTAAAGTCGCGACTTTTTTCTGCGCCGCGCCATTTTTTCATGCGACAATAGAGGAAACCTACGGCCAATGAGCCGCGTAAAGACCATTATTATCAAAGAAATGGATATCATAACTCCATGAGCACAATCGACAATTTCGACGCACATACGCCGATGATGCAGCAGTATCTGAAGCTGAAAGCGCAGCATCCGGAAATCCTGCTGTTTTACCGTATGGGCGATTTCTACGAGCTGTTTTATGACGATGCCAAACGTGCATCGCAGTTGCTCGACATTTCGCTGACCAAACGTGGCGCATCGGCAGGTGAGCCGATTCCGATGGCGGGTATCCCGCACCATGCCGTGGAAAACTACCTTGCGAAGCTGGTGAACCAGGGTGAATCCGTCGCGATCTGCGAGCAAATTGGCGATCCGGCCACCTCGAAAGGCCCGGTTGAGCGCAAGGTCGTGCGCATCGTCACGCCGGGCACCATCAGTGACGAAGCCCTGCTCCAGGAGCGCCAGGATAACCTGCTGGCGGCCCTGTGGCAGGATGGCAAAGGGTTTGGCTACGCGACGCTGGACATCAGTTCCGGTCGTTTCCGCCTGAGCGAGCCCGCCGACCGTGAAACCATGGCGGCTGAGCTGCAGCGCACAAATCCTGCGGAGTTGCTGTACGCCGAAGACTTTGCAGAGACCTCGCTGATTGAAGGTCGTCGCGGCTTACGCCGCCGCCCGCTGTGGGAATTCGAAATTGATACCGCGCGCCAGCAGCTGAATCTGCAGTTTGGCACCCGCGATCTGATTGGCTTTGGCGTTGAGAATGCACCGCGCGGCCTGTGCGCCGCAGGCTGTCTGCTGCAGTACGTCAAAGACACCCAGCGTACCGCCCTGCCGCACATCCGTTCGATTACGATGGAACGCCAGCAGGACAGTATCATCATGGATGCGGCAACGCGCCGTAACCTTGAGATCACCCAGAACCTGGCGGGCGGCGTCGAGAACACCCTCGCCTCGGTGCTGGACAATACGGTGACGCCGATGGGCAGCCGTATGTTGAAACGCTGGCTGCATATGCCCATTCGCGATACCCATACGCTTGTCTGCCGCCAGCAGACGATTGCCGCGTTGCAGGATCGCTACACCGAGCTGCAGCCCGTCCTGCGCCAGGTGGGCGATCTTGAGCGTATCCTTGCCCGTCTGGCATTGCGTACCGCCCGCCCTCGCGATCTTGCGCGTATGCGTCATGCTTTCCAGCAGTTACCGGAACTGCGTGCTCAGTTAAGCGACATTGACAGTGCACCCGTTCAGAAACTCCGTGAAACGATGGGCGAATTTACCGAGCTGCGCGAGCTGCTTGAGCGCGCCATTATCGATGCGCCGCCGGTTCTGGTGCGCGACGGCGGGGTCATTGCGCCGGGCTACAACGAGGAGCTGGACGAATGGCGCGCGCTGGCTGACGGTGCAACGGACTATCTCGACAAGCTGGAGATCCGCGAGCGCGAACGCCTGGGCCTCGATACCCTGAAAGTCGGCTATAACGCGGTACACGGCTACTTCATTCAGATCAGCCGTGGGCAGAGCCACCTGGCCCCTATCCACTACGTACGTCGCCAGACGCTGAAAAACGCCGAGCGCTACATTATTCCTGAGCTGAAAGAGTACGAAGATAAAGTTCTCACCTCGAAAGGCAAAGCGCTGGCGCTGGAAAAGCAGCTGTATGACGAACTGTTCGACATGCTCATGCCGCATCTCGGCGACCTGCAGCTCAGCGCGGGCGCGCTGGCAGAGCTGGATGTACTGGTTAACCTGGCAGAGCGTGCGGAAACGCTGAACTACACCTGCCCGACCTTCATCGACAAACCGGGCATTCGCATTACCGAAGGCCGCCACCCGGTGGTGGAGCAGGTGCTGAACGAACCGTTCATCGCTAACCCGCTGAACCTGTCGCCGCAGAGAAGAATGCTGATCATTACCGGTCCGAACATGGGCGGTAAAAGCACCTATATGCGCCAGACGGCACTGATTGCGCTGCTCGCCTACATTGGCAGCTATGTCCCGGCGCAGCACGTCGAGATTGGCCCAATAGACCGCATCTTTACCCGCGTGGGCGCGGCGGACGATCTGGCAAGCGGTCGTTCAACCTTCATGGTGGAGATGACCGAAACCGCCAACATTCTGCATAACGCGACGGAACATAGCCTGGTGCTGATGGATGAAGTTGGGCGCGGAACCTCCACCTATGACGGACTGTCGCTGGCGTGGGCGTGTGCCGAAAGTCTGGCGAATAAAATCAAGGCGATGACGCTGTTTGCCACCCACTACTTCGAGCTGACGCAGTTGCCGGAAAAGATGGAAGGCGTAGCAAACGTCCACCTTGATGCGCTGGAGCACGGGGACACCATTGCGTTTATGCACTCAGTGCAGGATGGCGCAGCAAGCAAGAGCTACGGTCTGGCGGTTGCGGCGTTGGCAGGTGTGCCAAAAGAGGTGATTAAGCGCGCGCGTCAGAAGCTGCGTGAGCTGGAAAGCCTGTCACCGAATGCTGCGGCAACGCAGATTGATGGCACGCAGATGTCGCTGTTGGTGCCTGCGGAAGAGACCTCTCCGGCTGTTGAAGCGCTGGAGAACCTCGATCCGGATTCCCTGACGCCACGCCAGGCGCTGGAGTGGATTTATCGGTTGAAGAATCTGGTTTAGTTCTCGGTTTTTATTGCCGGGTGGCGGCTTCGCCTTACCCGGCCTACAAAACCTACAAGCCCGGTAAGCGGTTACGCCTCCGGGCTTATTTTTACAACAACGGCGGGATCGTCGGCACCTGCGGCGCGTCGTCAATATCCTTCTGCGTCATACGGAACGCTTCGGGATAATGCTCGCGACTGGTGCGGCGCAGGGGTTCGGTATCGCGCCAGGTATACAGGCAGTGCTGGCACTGGTAAACGGTCCAGACATCTTTCACCGGCGATGTCGCCATCACTTCGATATGCTCATCGGCACAACGTGGACAAATCATCATTTCCTCCTTATTGGCGCGCGGCCAGCATCGCGGTCAGTTTCTCAGCCCAGGCTTTGGTTTCAGGCAGATCCCGTACCGGCTGGCTATAGTGGCCGCGGTTATCCGGCGCGACGGGGGTGGTGGCATCAATAATCAGCTTGTCGGTGATCCCCGCCGGGCTGGAGCCAGGGTCGAGTTCAAGCACCGACATATTCGGCAGTTGCACCAGATCGCCCGCCGGATTGACCTTGGATGACAGCGCCCACATCACCTGCGGCAGGTTAAACGGATCGACGTCTTCATCGACCATAATGACCATCTTCACGTAGCCGAGGCCGTGCGGCGTGGTCATGGCGCGTAATCCGACCGCGCGGGCAAAGCCGCCGTAGCGTTTTTTGGTAGAGATAATCGCCAGCAGGCCGTGGGTGTACATGGCGTTCACCGCCTGCACTTCCGGGAACTCCGCCTTGAGTTGCTGATAGAGCGGCACACAGGTCGCCGGGCCCATCAGATAGTCAATCTCTGTCCACGGCATGCCGAGGTAAAGAGATTCGAAAATCGGTTTGGTGCGGTAAGAGACTTTATCAATGCGCACTACCGTCATATTGCGGCCACCGGAGTAGTGGCCGGTGAACTCCCCGAACGGTCCTTCGATTTCGCGCTTGCGGCCTTCAATGACCCCTTCGAGGATCACTTCAGAGCCCCACGGCACGTCAAAGCCGGTCAGCGGTGCGGTGGCGATCGGGTACGGGCTTTCGCGCAGTGCGCCCGCCATTTCGTACTCGGACTGATCGTACTTCAGCGGCGTGGCGCCCATCAGGGTGATGATCGGATCGTTGCCGAGGGTGATCGCAATCGGCAGATCTTCGCCGCGCTCCTCCGCCTTATGCAGATGCAGCGCGATATCGTGCATCGGCACCGGCTGCAGCCCCAGCTTGCGCTTGCCCTTCACTTCCATGCGATAAATGCCGACGTTCTGTTTACCGAAGTGGTCCGGGTCGAGGGGATCGCGTGACACCACGCAGGCTTTATCCAGGTAGAATCCCCCGTCGCCGTCGTTCAGACGAAACAGCGGCAGAATATCGAACAGGTTAATGTCTTTACCGTCCACCGTGTTCTCGGCCCAGGGCGGGCTGGCGCGGCGCTCCGGTGCAACCGGGAAGTTATCCCAGCGACGGATAAATTCGTCGATCTGCTTTTTCACCGGCGTGTTGGGGGGAAGCCCCAGCGAAATGGCGTGGTTCTGCCACGAGCCGATGGTGTTCATCGCCACGCGGGCATCGGTAAAGCCACGAATGTTATCGAACCACAGCGCGGGCGCGCCGTCCCCGATGCGCCCGGTGGCGTTGGCGGCCGCCGCCAGATCCGGTTCGGCGTTAACCTCTTCCTCTATTTTCAGCAGTTGCCCTTGCTCATCGAGCGCCTGCAGGAAGCTTCTCAAATCATCAAATGCCATTTTTATTCTCCTGTGAAACGTGTTTCGCCTCCTGCAGACCGTTCCAGCGGCGGGCCTTTTTGTGCTCCAGACCAAACTGGTCAAGCACGCGGGTCACAATATGCTGGGTGATGTCATCAGCGGTCTGCGGGTGGTTGTAATACGCCGGCATGGGCGGGACCATTGCGACGCCCATGCGGGAAAGCGCGAGCATGTTCTCAAGGTGGATAGTGCTGAGCGGCGTCTCGCGCGGGACCAGCACCAGCTTGCGCCCCTCTTTCAGCACCACGTCTGCCGCGCGTCCGACCAGCCCTTCGGCGTAGCCCGCGCGGATCCCGGCCAGTGTTTTCATGCTGCACGGGATGACGATCATGCCGTCGGTACGAAACGAGCCTGAGGAGATGGTGGCGGCTTGATCCGCCGGGCTGTGCACGACGTCTGCCAGTGCGGCGACGTCCTGCGCGGTATAGGGGGTTTCCAGCTCTATCGTCGTCTTCGCCCACTTCGACATCACCAGATGCGTCTCTACGTGCGGCATCTCACGCAGCGCCTTGAGCAGCGCCACGCCCAGTGGAGCACCCGTCGCCCCCGTCATCCCAACAATCAGTCTCATTTATCACCTCGCAACCATTTGTTCGCATACGAACATAATGCTTACGCTACTCCCGGATTGGCTTTCTGGCAAGATCGTTCGCACACGATCACATTAATTGCTAAAAAATGACGCGTTAAAATCGCGGGCAAACAGGGCTATCATAGGGGGAGAATTTTTTCGTCGGAGTGTTCATGGACCTAAGACAAGAGGCGTTTCACCTGTTACGTCAGCTTTTTCAGCAGCATACCGCCCAGTGGCAGCATGCCCTCCCGGAACTGACCAAGCCACAGTATGCGGTGTTGCGTTCGATTGCCGAGCATCCGGGGATTGAGCAGGTGGCCTTAACCGAAGTGGCCGTGAGCACCAAAGCGACGCTGGCGGAGATGCTGAGCCGCATGGAGTCCCGGGGTCTGGTAAAACGCGAGCACGATCCTGCCGACAAGCGTCGCCGCTTTGTCTTTTTAACGCCGGAAGGCGAGGCGCTGCTCGCGCGCTGTCAGCCCGTCGGGAATGATGTGGATGAGGCGTTTTTAGGCCGCCTCAGCAGGGAAGAACGGGAGCAATTCTCGGCGCTGATCAAAAAAATGATGCACAACTAGTTCACCCGGGCGCGCATAAAATCAATAAACGTGCGCACCTTCGCCGAAACATGCTGGGCATCAGGATAGACAGCATAGATGCCCTGCTGCGCAAAAGTGTATTCCGGCAACACCGGGACCAGTTGCCCGGTATCGAGCGCGTTTTGTACCAGCCACGCGGGCAACAGCGCCACACCGCTGCCGGCCAGGGCAAAGGCCATCAGCGCCTGCGCGCTGTCGGCGTATAAGCGCGGGGCTTTTTTTATCTCCAGCACAACACTTTCACCGTCCGCTTTACGCAGCTGCCAGCGCAGCGGTGAAGCGAGACGTTCATGAATGATCCATTCGGCCTGCGCCAGTGCCTCTGGCGAATCCACGGGATGGGCGTGCAGCCACGCCGGCGACGCCACGGGCAGGATGGCAAATTGCGAAATCAGCGCGGCGTGATAGCGCGAATCTGCTAGCGTCCCGAGCCGGATGGCGACATCAAAACGTTCTGAAATAAGATCCCTGTGCAGCGAGGATGACACCAGCCGCACACGGAGCTCCGGGTGCAGGAGGCTAAATTCGGCCAGCAGGGGCACCACCACTTTCGCCCCATATTCCGGGGTGCTGGTAATGCGCAGTTCCCCCGTCAGCCCGGCATGGTTGGCGCGCACATCATCCGCGAGACTCTCCGCATTTTTAAGCAACGCCAGGCTTCGCTGATAGAACAGCTCCCCGGCTTCGGTCAGGCGCAGACTACGGGTGGAACGCAGCAACAGCGTGACGGCCAGCTCATCTTCAAGCTGGCGAATATTAAAACTGACAACCGCTTTCGTTAGCCCCAGGGCGTCAGCGGCAGCAGTGAAGCTTCCGCTCTCGACCACCGCCACAAACATCGCCGTGCGCTGCAAATTCAACATGCTGAGCCTTTTCACTGTCAAAATATTTTTGACAGTATATCGCGCTTTGTCGCGTTTATCTGCGTCGCACCGACCGCTACGATACGCCCTCACTGGAGGAGTTCCCATGACGTATCGCACCAGGGTCGCCGCTGTGTTTCTGCTCGGCTTTTTTCTCGACCTGATTAACATGTTCATCGCCAGCGTGGCCTTTCCGGCGATGGGCCAGGCGCTACACGCCACGCCCTCCGCGCTTGCGTGGGTCAGTAATGGCTACATTGCCGGGCTGACGCTGGTCATCCCGTTCAGCGCAATGCTGGCGCGCCTGCTGGGGCCCAAACGCCTGATCCTGCTTTCGCTTTTTGTGTTTAGCGCCGCATCTGCCGCCGCGGGCCTGGCGTCGACGCTCGACAGCCTGATCGCCTGGCGTGTAATTCAGGGGCTTGGCGGCGGATTGCTGATACCGGTTGGGCAGGCGCTGGCGTGGCAGCAGTTTAAGCCGCACGAACGTGCCAGGCTCTCCTCGGCGGTCATGCTGGTGGCCCTGCTGGCACCGGCATGCTCGCCCGCGCTGGGCGGCGTGCTGGTTCAGACGCTCGGCTGGCGATGGATTTTTTTCGCTACCCTGCCCGTTGCCGCACTCGCCTTTGTCCTGGCCGGGCTGTGGCTTCGCAACGAAAAGCCGCAGCAGACCCTGACAAGGCGGTTACTTCACCTCCCGCTGCTGAAGGATCCGCTGCTGCGCTTCTCCATGCTGGTCTACCTGTGCGTTCCCGGCACGTTCATCGGCGTGAACGTGATAGGCATGTTTTACCTGCAAAGCATCGCCAGGCTGACGCCTGCCGAAACCGGGGCGCTGATGCTTCCCTGGTCACTGGCCTCTTTTGTGGCCATCACGGCAACGGGGCGCTACTTCAACCGTACCGGCCCACGGCCGCTCATCGTGCTCGGCTGTCTTTTGCAGGCTATCGGGATGGGGCTTCTTATCGGTATCGGGCCAGATACTCCGTTCGCGCTGCCGGTGCTGGCGTTTACCCTGATGGGCGCGGGCGGTAGCCTGTGCAGCAGCACGGCGCAAAGCAGCGCGTTTTTGACAATCCCGCATGATGCGATGCCGGACGCCAGTGCGCTGTGGAACCTTAATCGTCAGCTGAGCTTTTTTCTGGGGGCGCTGGTGTTAGCCGCGCTGCTTAGCCTGGCGCAGCGCTACCTGCCGCCGCTTACGGCGTGGCACGGTATCTTTCTTTTTGCCGCAGGCGTAACGTTACTGCCCCTGCTGGCCGTTATTCGTCTTAACAATGCGAAGGTGCTGAGGCAGCTTCAACAGGAGAACGTATGACCCCCTACGAAACCGAAGTTATTGATCTTCACGTGGCGCTCGAACAGTGGCTGGGAGAGGGTGAAGGCGACATTAACGCCCTGCTCGCCCGCTTTCGTCCGGACTTTATGATGATTCCCCCGGGTGGCACTTATCTGGATCATGCGGCGCTGGTCAGCTTCCTGGAAAACCAGCGCGGTAGCCGCCCCGGTTTGAAAATAAGGATCGACAGGCTCACCACGGTTGAGCAGTGGGACGGTGGCGCGGTGCTGCACTACCGGGAGACGCAAACCCGCCCGGATTGCCCCGTCAACGTGCGCGGGTCAACCGCGGTGCTTAATCAGGAAGGAAATACGGTGAGCTGGCGGCTGCTGCACGAAACCGCACAGGCGTAGCGCAAAAGAAAAAGGCCCGTCTCACGACGGGCCTTTTTTGACGAAAGGGTGCTTATTCGCGGAACAGCGCTTCGATATTCAGACCTTGCCCCTGCAGGATTTCACGCAGGCGACGCAGACCTTCTACCTGAATCTGACGAACACGTTCACGGGTCAGGCCAATTTCGCGGCCGACGTCTTCCAGTGTTGCAGCTTCATACCCCAGTAAACCGAAACGACGTGCCAGTACTTCACGCTGTTTGGCGTTCAGTTCGAACAGCCATTTGACGATGCTCTGTTTCATGTCATCGTCCTGCGTGGTGTCTTCCGGGCCGTTGTCTTTTTCATCGGCCAGGATGTCCAGCAGCGCTTTCTCGGAGTCGCCACCCAGCGGGGTGTCAACGGAGGTAATGCGCTCGTTGAGACGCAGCATACGGCTTACGTCATCAACCGGTTTATCCAGTTGTTCGGCAATCTCTTCAGCGCTCGGCTCGTGGTCCAGTTTATGGGACAACTCGCGCGCAGTACGCAGATAGACGTTCAACTCTTTGACGATGTGGATCGGCAGTCGAATCGTACGGGTTTGGTTCATAATAGCCCGTTCGATGGTCTGACGAATCCACCAGGTAGCGTAGGTTGAGAAACGGAACCCGCGTTCCGGGTCAAACTTCTCAACTGCGCGGATGAGACCTAAGTTGCCCTCTTCAATCAGGTCAAGCAAAGCCAGACCACGATTGCCATAACGGCGAGCAATTTTCACGACCAGACGCAAGTTACTTTCAATCATGCGACGGCGCGAGGCAACATCACCACGCAAAGCACGACGTGCGAAATAGACTTCTTCTTCGGCCGTTAACAGAGGGGAATAACCAATCTCCCCAAGGTAAAGCTGAGTCGCGTCCAGCACACGCTGTGTGGCACCCTGCGATAACAGCTCTTCTTCAGCTAAATCGTTATCACTGGGTTCCTCTTCTACTAAGGCTTTTTCGTCAAAAGCCTCTGCTCCGTTCTCATCAAATTCCGCATCTTCATTTAAATCATGAACTTTCAGCGTATTCTGACTCATAAGGTGGCTCCTACCCGTGATCCCTGGACGAGACACCCTGACTGGCTTGCCTCGTCAATTTATCGCTGCGGCAAATACTGCAGCGGGTTTACGGATTTCCCCTTGTAACGAATTTCAAAATGCAAGCGTGTAGAACTGGTTCCGGTGCTACCCATGGTAGCGATTTTTTGCCCCGCCTTAACTTCTTGTTGTTCCCGGACCAGCATAGTGTCGTTATGGGCGTAGGCACTCAGATAATCATCGTTATGTTTTATGATAATAAGATTACCGTAACCGCGCAGCGCGTTACCGGCATACACAACGCGTCCGTCTGCGGTCGCGATGATAGCCTGTCCCTTACTTCCTGCGATATCGATCCCTTTGTTACCCCCTTCAGAGGTGGCAAAGTTCTCAATAATCTTGCCATCAGTCGGCCAGCGCCATGCTGAGATAGGCGAACTGGACGTCATACTGCTGGCAGTCGGTTCGGTAGAGCTAACCACAGGTGCCGTCACCGGTGCTGTGACAACCGTCGCAGTACCTTTATTATTCGGCAACATTTTGTTAGCACTCTGATCACCTGAGTCCTCAGAATACGTAATTACCGGTTGCGAAGCAACTACCGTGCTGGTTTTTTGTGCAGGTTTTACGCTGTTATTTTGCGCCGTTACGTCTGCGGCCGAAACGGTATTACCTGGCGTCAGCGGCGTGCCGGTCGCATTGCCGACCTGCAGCGTTTGGCCCACTTCCAGTCCATACGGGGCCTGGACGTTATTGCGCTGCGCCAGATCGCGGAAATCGTTCCCGGTGATCCAGGCAATATAGAACAGCGTATCGCCGCGCTTAACGGTGTAGGTGCTGCCACCGGTATAGCTTCCTTTCGGAATGTTCCCATACTTGCGGTTATACACTATGCGGCCATTTTCGGTCTGCACAGGCTGTTGTGCTGGCTGAATCTGCGTTGGCTGCGTAACAGGCGCCTGAACCGGCTGAATTTGTGGTGTTTGCTGCGCCGCCGTATTGCCCATCTTAGGCGGTGGCGTGATCAACATTCCGCTGGACGTGTTGCCCGAGCCGCTGCTGCCGCCCACGGAGGAAACAGGTGCAGGTGGATTATTTGAATTTGAACAGCCCGCCAGCCAGAGCGAAACCAGTGATAATGCCGCAACACGGCTGATGGTGAATTTAGGGCTTCCCGCGCTCATTTATCCCCCAGGAATGTAATGACTTTTAGTGACGAAAAATAACCGTGACGGCACGAACCTTTCGCGCCACACCATACGCTGTATTTGCCTTAATAAACCTGGAAATTTCCGAGTCTCAGGCCAGCTCCCCTTTCACAAGAGGCACGAAGCGCACGGCTTCCACGGTATCGATAATAAACTCGCCGCCGCGTCGACGAACGCGCTTTAAAAGCTGATGTTCGTCCCCGACGGGCAAGACAAGAATGCCGCCTTCATCCAGCTGCGACAGAAGCGCGGCGGGAATTTCAGGCGGTGCTGCCGTAACGATAATGGCGTCGAACGGGGCGCGAGCCTTCCAACCCTGCCAGCCATCACCGTGTCGTGTCGAAACATTATGTAAATCAAGTTGTTTCAGGCGACGACGCGCCTGCCACTGCAACCCTTTAATGCGCTCAACGGAGCAAACATGGTGCACAAGGTGCGCCAGAATGGCCGTTTGATATCCCGACCCGGTGCCAATCTCCAGCACGCGTGATTCTGGCGTCAACTCCAGAAGTTCCGTCATGCGGGCCACCATGTAGGGCTGTGAAATCGTCTGGCCTTGTCCGATAGGCAACGCCACGTTTTCCCAGGCTTTATGTTCAAACGCCTCGTCGACAAACTTCTCACGGGGAACCTGAGCAAGCGCCTCAAGCACATGCTCGTCCGCGATCCCCTGAGCGCGTAATTGTTCCAGAAGAGTTTGTACACGTTTGCTTACCATTGCGCGTTCACTCCGACCCGATCCAGCCAGTCCGATACCACATCATGCGCGCTGTAAGCGGTTAAATCTACGTGCAAAGGGGTAACGGAAACATACCCTTCATCAACGGCCGCGAAGTCGGTATCGGGTCCCGCGTCGCACTTGTCGCCAGGCGGTCCAATCCAGTACAGCGTGTTCCCGCGCGGATCTTCCTGCGGGATAACCTTATCGGCCGGATGACGGCTGCCGCAGCGCGTCACGCGGATGCCTTTGATCTCGTCGAGCGGCAAATCAGGGACATTGATGTTGAGGATGCGCCCGGTGCGCAGCGGTTCGCGGCCAAGTGCGCGAAGAATGGAGCAGGTCACCGCCGCCGCCGTGTCGTAATGGGTATAGCCATTCAGCGACACCGCCAGCGCCGGGAACCCCAGGTGACGCCCTTCCATTGCTGCCGCCACAGTACCGGAGTAGATAACGTCATCACCGAGATTTGGCCCGGCATTGATACCCGATACCACGATATCCGGACGCGGGCGCATCAGCGCGTTCACCCCCAGAAAGACGCAGTCGGTCGGCGTGCCCATCTGCACGGCAATGTCGCCGTTATCAAAGGTAAACGTCCGAAGCGACGATTCCAGCGTTAAAGAGTTAGACGCGCCACTGCGGTTACGATCGGGAGCCACGACCTGCACATCCGCAAATTCGCGGAGGTGCTTCGCCAGCGTCTGAATACCTGGCGCATGGATCCCGTCATCGTTACTCAGCAATATTCGCATAATCACCCGACGTGTTGATAAGTTCCCTGACAACACTGGTGGCAAAACTGCCTGCCGGCAGCCAGAAGCGCAACTCAACGGTTACGTCATCCCACCAGTTCCAGCTCAGCTGTTGCGGATAGAGCAGCATCGCACGGCGTGCTGCCTCGACCTTTTCCCGCACCAGCAAGGATTGTAATTCCGGCGCATCCGCGACGGCAGCCTGTTCTGCGGCCAGCGCGCTCTCCTGCGTTCCCCAGTCGCCCTTGCCGGGCAAGGCTGCGGTAATCATCAGCGTTTTGGCGTCCACGCGCGCCTGGACATCGGCCAGCTCTTCAGCCGTTGCCACAAACCAGCTCCCGCGCCCCGCTAATTGTAGCGCATCGCCGACAACAACTTGATTCGCGTCCGGTTTTTTCAACCGCTCGCTCACCATCTGATTAAACAACGCACTGCGGGCCGCAGACAACCAAAAACTGCGTTTATTCCTGTCGCGTACCGGCGCATCGCTTTGCGCCCAGCGCAGTGCGCCCTGCAGGTTGCTGCCGCCAATACCAAAGCGCTGCGCGCCAAAGTAGTTCGGCACGCCCTGCTCGCGGATGGCGTTCAGCCGTTTTTCCACGTCATCGCGGTTTGTGACTTCGCGTAAAATCACCGTGAACGCATTGCCTTTCAGCGCGCCCAGCCGCAGCTTGCGCTTGTGGCGGGCGTACTCCAGCACTTTACAGCCTTCAAGCTCAAATTGGCTTAAATCGGGCATGGCATTGCCCGGCACGCGGGCGCAGATCCACTGTTCAGTAACGGCATGTTTGTCTTTCTGCCCGGCGAAGCTCACTTCACGGGCGTGAATTTTCAGGAATTTTGCCAGCGCATCGGCGACGAAACGGGTGTTGCAGCCGTTTTTCAGGATGCGAACCAGAATATGCTCACCCTCGCCGTCCGGCTCAAAACCGAGGTCTTCCACCACCACAAAATCTTCCGGACTGGCTTTCAGCAGGCCGTGACCCTCGGGTTTTCCGTGCAGCCAGGTCAGGTTATCGAAGTCGGTCATTTTGCCGCCTTCACCAGCAGCGCCACCGCTTCACAGGCAATGCCTTCGCCGCGACCGGTAAAGCCGAGCTTCTCGGTGGTGGTCGCTTTGACGTTGACATCATCCATGTGGCAGCCGAGATCTTCGGCGATAAACACGCGCATCTGTGGAATATGCGGCAGCATTTTAGGGGCCTGGGCGATAATGGTCACGTCAACGTTGCCGAGGGTATACCCCCTGGCCTGGATGCGACGCCAGGCTTCGCGCAGCAGCTCGCGGCTGTCCGCCCCTTTAAATGCCGGATCGGTGTCCGGGAACAGTTTGCCGATATCGCCAAGCGCAGCGGCACCGAGCAGTGCGTCCGTCAGGGCATGGAGCGCGGCGTCGCCATCAGAGTGCGCCAGCAGACCTTTTTCATAAGGAATGCGTACGCCGCCAATGATAATTGGGCCTTCTCCGCCAAAGGCGTGTACATCAAAACCGTGTCCAATTCGCATTATGCCTTCTCCTGAGGGGTCGAACGGGTAAGATAAAATTCCGCGAGCCGTAAATCTTCCGGGCGCGTGACTTTGATATTATCAGCGCGGCCTTCGATAAGCTCAGGGTGGAAACCGCAATACTCCAGCGCAGAGGCTTCGTCCGTAATGGTCGCACCTTCTTTGAGCGCCCGCGTCAGGCAGTCATGGAGTAATTCACGGGGGAAAAACTGCGGCGTTAACGCGTGCCATAAATCGACGCGTTCAACGGTATGGGCGATAGCCTGCTTGCCCGGTTCGGCGCGCTTCATGGTATCGCGCACCGGGGCGGCCAGAATGCCACCGACCCGGCTGGTTTCGCTAAGTGCCAGCAGGCGCGCCAGGTCGTCCGGGTGCAGACACGGGCGCGCGGCGTCATGCACCAGCACCCACTGCGCGTTTCTGGCGGCCTGAATGCCAGCCAGCACGGAATTGGCGCGTTCGGCACCGCCATCAACAACCGTAATCTGCGGATGATTTGCCAGCGGCAGCTGTGCAAAACGCACATCGCCCGGGCTGATTGCGATAACGACGTGGGTCACACGCGGGTGCGCCAGCAGCGCCGCCACGGCGTGCTCAAGGATCGTTTTATCGCCAATTGAGAGATACTGCTTGGGACATTCTGTCTGCATGCGCCGGCCAAAACCCGCGGCCGGCACCACGGCGCATACGTCCGAAAAAGTTACTGCCATGTCGTAATCCTGGGCCTGATTATCGATTGTTTTGTGCTGAGCCCTGATTGCGTTTAGACGCATCCGGAACCAGACGATAAAAGGTTTCGCCCGGCTTAGTCATACTGAGTTCATTGCGTGCGCGTTCCTCAATCGCCTCCTGACCGCCATTGAGGTCGTCAATTTCAGCAAAGAGTTGATCGTTTCGCGCCTTAAGTTTGGCGTTTGTTGCCTGCTGTGCCGCGACGTCATCGCTCACCCGGCTGTAGTCGTGCAGTCCGTTTTTACCGAACCACAGCGAATATTGCAGCCAGACCAGCAAAGCCAGCAACAGCAGCGTTAGTTTACCCATCCTGCCCCCTGAAAAACGGCATCCTCATCCCAAAACGCCCCTGGACTCTACGCCGGGGTCACAGAGATGCCGCAATATCGCGGGCAAATGTACCACATTTTTTTTGCAGAATCGCCCTGCACAATATCGTCATACTGTTGGTTACGGTTTGAATTATGGCTGAAGTTAGCCCATGAGCCACAAAAATAACAGGCCAAACATCAGGACCACCGTCACAATCGTGACAACGGTGCTGTACAGCAGTTTGCCATTGAGCAGGGAGTGCAGCGCAATGCCGACCACCACCGCGACAGGCATCAGCGCCAGGAAGAAAGGCCAGGTGTAGAGGAAGAAGAACAGCGTGTTACCGCCGTAGATGAGAAACGGAATTCCCAGCGCCAGTAGCCACGAGACGAAGCCGACGAAAGCCCCAGGAAAGGACCAGGTCGTCTCGTCGTCGGTGGTTAACGGCTCCGACCCGGTGGTGATAATGTAGTTTTCACTGTTACGCATAGCTAATCCTGTGACCGTGACTCATCGTTCGGGAAATCGGCTCCCGAACGATACCGCCTCAGGATCTGATAATATCGTCCCGCCTGAGCAGGTCTAATAATTGGCTTACTAAATTTGTTACCAATTGTTGACCATCCAGATGAATCTCTGGGGAATCAGGCGCTTCGTAAACCGCGTCAATGCCGGTGAAATTTCGCAGTTCGCCCGCCCGCGCTTTCTTGTACAGCCCTTTCGGATCGCGCGATTCGCAAATCTCCAGCGGGGTATCGACGAACACTTCGATAAAGCGATGGTGCCCGACGCGCTCGCGTACCATCTGGCGCTCGGCGCGGTGCGGTGAGATAAACGCGGTGAGCACCACCAGCCCGGCATCTGCCATCAGGCTGGCAACTTCCCCCACACGGCGGATATTCTCCTTGCGGTCTTCATCACTGAACCTTAAATCACTGCACAGGCCGTGGCGCACGTTGTCACCATCCAGCAGGTAAGTGCTTACCCCCTGCTGATGTAACGCCTCCTCCAGCGCGCCCGCGACCGTCGATTTTCCCGAGCCGGACAGCCCGGTAAACCACAGCACAACCCCACGGTGGCCGTGGAGTTGTTCGCGCTGGGCAACGGTGACCGGATGAGGATGCCAGACGACGTTCTCATCGTGAGCGGCCATTACTTGCCTCCCAGCAAATCGCGCGCGCCCCAGTGCGGGAAGTGCTTACGCACCAGCGCGTTTAGCTCCAGCTCAAAGGCGCTGAATTCAGCGCTCACCGCAGCCTGCGCGTTTGGCTCTCGCACCATTCCGGCACCCACGGTGACGTTCGTCAGCCTGTCGATCACGATCAGCCCGCCCGTGACCGGGTTCTGCTGATAAGGATCCAGCACCAGCGGCTCGTCGAACGTAAAGTCCACCAGACCGATACCGTTCAGCGGCAGTTCATTGACATCGCGCTGGGTCAGGTTGTTGATATCAACCTGATACTGAATACCGTCCACCCGGGCGCGGGTTTTCTTGCCCGCGATTTTGATGTCGTAGCTTTGCCCCGCGGTCAGCGGCTGCTCGGCCATCCACACTACGTCGACAGACGCACCCTGCACCGCCGCCAGCGTTTCACTGACGTCGACCAACAGATCGCCACGGCTGATATCAATTTCGTCTTTCAGCACCAGCGTCACCGCTTCGCCAGCTCCCGCTTCCGGCAGGTCTCCATCGAAGGTGACGATGCGGGCAACCGTGGATTCCACGCCGGACGGCAGCACTTTTACGCGCTGGCCAACCTGCACGGTGCCGGAGGCAACCGTGCCCGAGAAGCCGCGGAAATCGAGGTTAGGCCGGTTAACGTACTGCACCGGGAAGCGCATCGGCTGTGTCTCCACCACGCGCTGAATTTGCACGGTTTCAAGCATCTCCAGCAGCGTCGGGCCGGTGTACCACGGCATGCTGGCGCTCTGAGAGGCAACGTTATCCCCTTCGAGCGCGGAAAGCGGCACGAAACGAATATCGAGATTGCCCGGCAGCTGTTCGGCAAAGGTCAGATACTCTTCACGGATCCGGTTGAAGGTCTCTTCGCTGTAGTCCACCAGGTCCATTTTGTTGACCGCCACCACCAGATGTTTGATCCCCAGTAGCGTAGAGATGAAGCTGTGTCGACGGGTCTGATCCAGCACGCCTTTACGGGCATCCATCAGCAGGATCGCCAGGTCGCAGGTGGACGCACCGGTCGCCATGTTGCGGGTGTACTGCTCGTGTCCCGGCGTGTCGGCAATAATAAATTTACGCTTCTCGGTAGAGAAATAGCGGTAGGCCACGTCGATGGTGATGCCCTGCTCGCGCTCTGCCTGCAGGCCGTCCACCAGCAGCGCCAGGTCGAGCTTTTCGCCCTGAGTCCCGTGACGTTTGCTGTCGTTATGCAGCGACGAGAGCTGATCTTCATAAATCTGGCGCGTGTCGTGCAGCAGGCGGCCGATCAGGGTACTTTTCCCGTCATCGACGCTGCCGCAGGTCAGAAAGCGCAACAGGCTTTTATGCTGCTGAGCATGCAGGTAGGCTTCAACCCCGCCTTCATCGGCAATTTGTTGTGCAATCGTGGTGTTCATGGCGGCTCCTTAGAAATAACCCTGACGTTTCTTCAGCTCCATGGAGCCTGCCTGGTCGCGGTCAATCACGCGGCCCTGTCGTTCACTGGTGGTCGAGACCAGCATCTCTTCGATGATCTCCGGCAGCGTTTGCGCACTGGATTCCACCGCGCCGGTCAACGGCCAGCAGCCGAGCGTCCGGAAGCGCACCATCCGTTTTTTGATCACCTCGCCCGGCTGCAGGTCGATGCGATCGTCATCGATCATCATCAGCATGCCGTCACGCTCCAGCACCGGACGTTCGGCGGCCAGGTACAGCGGAACGATGTCGATATTTTCCAGGAAGATATACTGCCAGATATCCAGCTCGGTCCAGTTGGAGAGCGGGAAGACGCGGATGCTTTCACCTTTGTTAATCTGGCCGTTGTAGTTGTGCCACAGCTCCGGGCGCTGGTTTTTCGGGTCCCAGCGGTGGAAACGGTCGCGGAAGGAGTAGATACGCTCTTTGGCGCGGGATTTTTCTTCATCACGGCGCGCGCCGCCAAAGGCCGCGTCAAAGCCGTATTTATTCAGCGCCTGCTTTAACCCTTCGGTTTTCATGATGTCAGTGTGTTTTGCGCTGCCGTGCACGAACGGGTTAATGCCCATCGCCACCCCTTCCGGGTTTTTATGCACCAGCAGCTCGCAGCCATAGGCTTTGGCGGTACGGTCGCGGAACTCATACATCTCACGGAATTTCCAGCCGGTATCAACGTGCAGCAGCGGGAACGGCAGCGTGCCCGGATAAAACGCTTTACGCGCCAGATGCAGCATTACGCTGGAGTCTTTGCCGATGGAGTACATCATCACCGGATTAGAGAACTCGGCCGCCACTTCGCGGATAATATGGATACTTTCCGCTTCGAGCTGCCGCAGGTGAGTAAGTCGTTTTTGGTCCATAACCGTTCCTTAAGCCAGAGTCACCACAGAAGAACGGAGGTTCTCTGCGTCTGTTGTATGTTGAAACCAGGCGAGCGTGTCGTGCAGCTGCACCACTTCCCCCACCACGATCAGGGCGGGCATGGGCGCGTCTTTCGCGAGGCGTGCAAGGTCGTGTAATGTGCCGGTCGCGACGTGCTGATCGACGCGCGTGCCGCGTGAAATCACGGCAACGGGCGTCGTGGCGTCGCGACCGTGCTGAATAAGCTGTTCGCTGATGTCGGCCGCTTTCATGGTGCCCATGTAGATCGCCAGCGTCTGACGGCTCTGGGCCAGATGCGACCAGTCAAACGGCGTGCTGTCGGCCTTGTAATGGCCGGTGACAAAAGTCACGCTCTGGGCATAATCGCGATGCGTCAGCGGAATGCCGGCGTAGGCCGTGACAGCGGAAGCCGCCGTAATGCCGGGCACCACCTGGAACGGTACGCCCGCGTCGGCCGCCGCCTGCAGCTCCTCGCCGCCGCGCCCGAAGATAAAGGGATCGCCGCCCTTCAGGCGCACCACGGTTTTGCCCGCTTTTGCCGCCGCAACCAGCATTGCATTGGTCTCATGCTGCGCCACCGAGTGCTCACCGGCGCGTTTGCCCACGCAGATTTGCTCTGCGTCGCGGCGGATCAGTTCGCGCACGCCGTCGGTGACCAGATGATCGTAAAAGACGACATCCGCCTGCTGGATCACCTGCAGGCCGCGCAGGGTCAACAGCCCCGCATCGCCCGGCCCGGCACCCACCAGAATAATTTCCCCCTGCGCCTGCTCGGGCTGCGTCAGCGAGGCTTCCAGCACCTCCCCCGCCTCACGTTCATTGCCCGCGGCCATCAGGCTGGCGAAGCGTCCCCGGAAGGCACGATCCCAGAATCGACGGCGTCCGTCGGTGGTTTTCACCTGCGTTTTGAGCCGCTCGCGGAAGTTCCCTGCCACCTCCGCCATCCGTCCGAGGCTTGCGGGAAGCAGCGCTTCAAGCTTTTCACGCAGCAGGCGCGCCAGCACGGGCGCATTCCCACCCGAGGAGATAGCAATCAGCAGCGGGGAACGATCGACAATCGAGGGAAAGATAAATGAGCAGAGCGGCTGGTCATCCACCACGTTGACCAGACGGTGGCGCGCATTGGCGGCGTCGAAGACCCGGCGATTAACCGCGCGATCGTCGGTGGCGGCAATCACCAGCACCACGTTATCGAGCAATGAGTCGTGAAAATCCTCGCCTTCGATCACCTGTATGCGCGCGCCAGCCCGCCGCAAAAAGGCAATTTTGCGTTCGGCGATCTCGCCCGAGCCAACAACCAGCACCGGACGATCTTTAATGGCAGCAAATAAAGGCAGGTAATCCACAACGCGACAGCTCAACTAAAAATGAGGAATAGAGGGACTATAGGGGGCGGTTTAGAACGAATGAAATTACGAATTGGAATGAGTAGTTACTCAATGGAATAACGCCTCAGAAAAGCAAATATCAAAAAGTGCTTAACTCGCGAAAATTCGGGCATTTAAGCGCAATTCAAATTGTGTATACCGGATCACAGTTTCATACTACGCGAGTTAAAATTTTGCTCTGTTTTAAGGACTCACTATGTTTTCCGCAACGCGCCACCGTATTGCTGCTCTGGCGTTCGGCGTTTGCTTTATTTTTGCGGCTCAGGCCAAAAATCCACCGCTGGGCGAAATCGCGAACCAGCAGGCGCGGCATATTGCGACGGTCTTTCCTGGCCGCATGACCGGCACGCCAGCAGAGATGCTCTCCGCCGACTATATTCGCCAGCAGTTTGCCGATATGGGCTATCAGAGCGATATCCGCTCGTTTCACAGCCGCTATATCTATACCTCGCGCAATAAAATGAAAAACTGGCACAACGTGACCGGCAGTACCGTCATTGCCGCGCATGAGGGAAAATCAGCCGAGCAGATTATCATCATGGCGCATCTCGATACCTTTGCGCCGATGAGTGACGCCGACACCGATAATAATCTCGGCGGGCTGACGTTACAGGGAATTGACGATAACGCGGCGGGCCTCGGCGTCATGCTTGAGCTGGCCGAACGGCTGAAAAATATCCCGACGGAATACGGCATTCGTTTTATTGCGACCAGCGGTGAAGAGGAAGGAAAACTCGGCGCTGAGAATCTCCTAAAGCGCATGAGCAATGACGAGAAGAAAAATACGCTGCTGGTGATTAACCTCGATAATTTGATCGTTGGCGATAAGCTTTATTTCAATAGCGGACAGAGCACCCCGAGCACCGTGCGTAAATTAACGCGCGACAGAGCACTGGCTATTGCACGCAGTCACGGGGTCTATGCCTCTACGAACCCTGGCGGTAACCCGGATTACCCTAAAGGCACCGGCTGCTGCAACGACGGTGAAGTGTTTGATAAAGCGGGAATCCCGGTGCTGTACGTCGAGGCCACCAACTGGGGGCTGGGTCAAAAAGATGGCTATCAGCAGCGCGCCAAATCCAAATCCTTCCCCGACGGAACAAGCTGGCATGACATCAGGCTGGATAACCAGCAGCACATTGACAGTGCCCTGCCGAAGCGGATTGAGCACCGCAGCCGCGACGTCGTGAAGGTGATGCTGCCGCTGGTGAAGGAGCTGGCGAAAGCAGGGAAAGCCTGAGGTTTTTTAGTATCGTGCGGCCAGATGCCCTCACCCCAACCCTCTCCCACAGGGAGAGGGAGCAAACCCCCATCACCCGTAGGCCCGGTAAGCGCAGCACCACAGGGAGAGGGAGAAAACCCCATCGCCCGTAGGCCCGGTAAGCGCAGCGCCACCGGGCAAAGGTTTAAGCACGGTCTGATGCCCTCACCCATAGGGAGAGGGCTGAAAGATGATCACCCTTCGTGCAACCCGCATTCGCGCTTCAGCCCGAAGAAGCGCGTCTCTTCTTCGGCCATGCCCGGCTCCCATTTACGCGTGGTGTGGGTATCCCCTACCGACAGATAGCCTTCATCCCACAGCGGATGGTATTTCAACCCGTGTTTTTGCAGATACTGATATACCGTCCGGTTATCCCAGTCGATGATTGGCAGCACCTTAAACACGCCGCGCTGCACCGCCAGTACTGGCAGCGAGGCCCTGCTACCGGACTGCTCGCGACGCAAACCGGCAAACCAGGTTTGCGCATTCAGCTCTTTTAATGCCCGGTTCATCGGCTCGACCTTGTTAAGCTCATTGTATTTCTCAATGCCCTCAATGCCCTGCTCCCACAGCTTGCCGTAGCGTGCCTCCTGCCAGGCCGCGCTTTCCGTCGCGCGGTAGACCTTCAGGTTCAGCTTGAGCTTGTCCGTCAGTTCGTCAATAAACCGGTAGGTTTCCGGGAACAGGTAGCCGGTATCGGTGAGGATCACCGGAATGTCCGGGCGGATCTGGTTCACCAGATGCAGGCTGACCGCCGCCTGAATCCCGAAGCTCGACGAGAGCACATAGTCACCCGGCAGGTTTTCCAGCGCCCACGCCACGCGCCCTTCGGCGTCCAGCGTTTCGAGATGCGCGTTGGTTTCTGCGAGAGCCAGAATACGTTCGACTTTTGGCAATGCGTTAAGCGCGTTTAGATCGAGTACGGACATAAAGACCTCGTTAGCCTGTTTTGCCGGGCGGCACGGCGTATGCCCGGCCTACAACACCTGTTAAACCGTCGGGATGTTACTCCCAAAAATCCCGTGCGGGATCGAGCACCGGGCGGATGATGCCCGCACGTACCGTAAAGTCGCCGAAGCCTTCACCCGCTTCGCGCTCTTTCGCCCAGCGCCCGACAAGCTGGTCAATGGAATCGAGAATTTCCGGCTCCGTGATGTTTTCGCGGTACATCCGTGGAATACGTGTCCCCATACGGTTACCGCCAAGGTGAACGTTGTAGCGGCCCGGCGCTTTGCCAACCAGCCCCAGCTCGGCCAGCATCGCACGGCCACAGCCGTTCGGGCAGCCGGTAACGCGCATAACAATATGCTCGTCCGGGATACCGTATTTTTGAAGAATCGCTTCGACCTTGTCGGTAAACGATGGCAGGAAGCGTTCCGCCTCGGCCATCGCCAGCGGGCAGGTCGGGAATGACACGCAGGCCATCGAGTTTTCGCGCTGCGGCTTCACGGCGTTCATCAATCCGTGTTCCCGCGCCAGCGCCTCGATCGTCGCCTTCTGACTTTCCGGCACGCCGGCAATAATCAGGTTCTGGTTAGCGGTAATGCGGAACTCGCCCTGGTGAATTTTTGCAATTTCCAGCAGACCGGTTTTCAGCGGACGGCCCGGATAATCCAGGATACGGCCATTTTCGATAAACAGCGTCAGGTGCCAGTTATCGTCGATACCTTTCACCCAGCCAATGCGATCTCCGCGACCGGTGAATTCATAAGGACGGATCGGTTCAAATTTAATACCTGCGCGACGCTCCACTTCCTCTTTGAACGTCTCAACGCCCACGCGCTCAAGGGTGTATTTGGTTTTGGCATTCTTACGGTCGGTACGGTTTCCCCAGTCGCGCTGGGTCGTAACCACCGCTTCCGCGACGGCCAGCGTGTGCTCCAGCGGCAGGTAGCCAAACTCACTCGCGGTACGAGCGTAGGTTTTCTTATTCCCGTGTTCAATGGAGAGTCCACCGCCCACCAGCAGGTTAAAGCCGACCAGCTTGCCGTTTTCAGCGATCGCCACGAAGTTCATGTCGTTGGCGTGCAGATCGATATCGTTCTGCGGCGGGATCACCACCGTGGTTTTGAACTTACGCGGCAGATAGGTCTGGCCAAGGATCGGTTCTTCGTCGGTGGTCGCGACTTTTTCCTGATCGAGCCAGATCTCCGCATAGGCGCGGGTGCGCGGCAGCAGATGTTCGGAGATCTTCTTCGCCCATTCGTAGGCTTCGGCATGCAGCTCGGACTCGTACGGGTTCGAGGTGCAGAGCACGTTACGGTTCATGTCGTTGGCGGTTGCCAGCGCGTCCAGGCCCACGGAGTGCAGCATCTGATGCACCGGTTTGACGTTCTTCTTCAGAATGCCGTGGAACTGGAAGGTCTGACGGTTGGTCAGACGGATGCTGCCGTAAATAGTGTTTTCACCGGCAAACTTGTCGATCGCCTGCCACTGTTTCGTGGTGATCACCCCACCCGGCAGGCGGCAGCGCAGCAGCATCGCGTGGCGCGGCTCCAGCTTCTGCTCCGCGCGCTCGGCGCGGATATCGCGGTCGTCCTGCTGGTACATCCCGTGGAAACGGATCAGCAGGAAGTTATCGCCTTTGAAACCGCCGGTCAGACCGTCGTTCAAATCTTCGGCAATGGTGCCGCGCAGGTAGTTGCTCTCTACCTTCATGCGCTCGGCATCAGACAGTTTGCCTTCGACCACCAGTGGGCCAGGATGTTTTTCGCTCATTAGTAGACATCTCGCTGATAACGGCGCTCAACGCGCAGCTCACTTAAAAACTCGTCCGCCGTTTCGACGTCCATACCGCCGAATTCGGCAATCACTTCCAGTAACGCCTGCTCAACGTCTTTCGCCATGCGATTGGCGTCGCCGCAGACATAAATGTGGGCACCGTCATTGATCCAGCGCCACAGCTCTGCGCCCTGTTCGCGCAGTTTGTCTTGTACGTAGACTTTTTCTTTTTGGTCGCGAGACCAGGCCAGGTCGATGCGCGAGAGCACGCCCTCTTTGACATAGCGCTGCCACTCAACCTGATAGAGGAAATCCTCGGTAAAGTGCGGGTTGCCGAAGAACAACCAGTTTTTGCCCGGTGCCTCGTCCGCGGCGCGCTGCTGCATAAAGGCGCGGAACGGCGCGATGCCGGTGCCCGGGCCAATCATAATGACCGGCGTTTCCGGGTTGGCCGGCAGGCGGAAGTTATCGTTGTGCTCAATGAACACGCGCACGTCGCCCTCTTCTTCCACGCGGTCGGCCAGGAAACTCGAGGCTCCACCAGCCCGCGCGCGGCCTTCGATGTCGTAACGTACTACGCCCACGGTGACGTGCACTTCGTTTTCCACTTCTGCCTGCGAGGAGGCAATGGAGTACAGGCGCGGCGTCAGCGGGCGCAGCAGGCCGATCAGGGCGTCGGCATCCAGCTGTGCCGGAGAGAAACGCACCATATCGACAATCGGCGTGGTCGCCGCGTAATGCTGCAGCTTCGCTTTATCGCCCACCAGCGGCAGCAGCGATTCGCTGCGCGTTAAGGTGGCGTAGTTCTCAACGATATTGGCGGTATTCACCGTCAGCTCAAAATGCCACTGCAGTGCTTCGGCAAGCGGCAGCGTTTTGCCGTCCAGGGTGACGGGTTCATCGCCCTTCAGCCACAGCAGCTCCACCAGCTCGTTCACTAACGCAGGGTCGTTCTGATACCAGACGCCCAGCGCATCGCCCGGCTGGTAGCGCAGGCCAGAGTCACCGAGATCGATTTCGATATGGCGAACGTCTTTTTCAGAGTCGCGACCGGTAATTTTCTGATTAACGGAGAGGCTCGCCGTCAGCGGCTCTTCTTTGGTATACGGGCTGGTGTGAATATCGTTCACTGCGCCAGCGGCGGTAACCGCCGCCTGGGCCGGGGACTCTTGCGGGACGCGCGATTTCAGCACGCCAACAATACGTGCACGCCACTCGGCCGCCGCGGGCTGGTATTCCACATCCGCATCCACGCGATCCAGCAGACGCTCTGCGCCCAGTTCCGCCAGCCTGCTGTCGAAATCTTTTCCGGACTGGCAGAAGAATTCATAGGAAGTATCCCCCAGGCCGAACACGGCAAAGGCGGTACCCTCAAGCTTAGGGGCTTTCTTCGAGAACAGGAACTTATGCAACGCTACCGCTTCTTCAGCGGGTTCACCTTCACCCTGGGTAGAGGCCACCACCACCAGCAGTTTTTCCGACGCGATTTGTTTGAATTTATACTCCCCGGCATTCACCAGGTTCACGTTCAGTTTGGCTGCCAGCAGATCATCGCGAAGCTGCTCTGCCACGCGGCGCGCGTTACCCGTCTGCGAGGCGGAAATCAGCGTAATGGTCGCGGGTTGTGCGACAGCAGCAGGCGCCGTCGCCACAGCACCAGGCTGCTGGTTCAACATTCCCCAGAAATAGCCGGAGACCCAGGCGAGCTGTGTGGGTGAAAAATCAGTGGTCGCGGCCTGAAGGCGCGCCAGTTGCTCCGGGTTTAGCGGAAGCAAGTTTGAAGGTGGGGCCTGTGTTGTCATGCGTCGTTATGTTCCAGTAGCAAAGCGGACTTTAAGCGAATAAATCCAAACTGAAGATAAGGTTAACGGCGAGGATAATAACAATTAAAGAAGGGATGGAAATAATTAATAACCAAATGAACTAACCTGTTTTAGTTATCGTTCTTAACGATAAAAGCGATTAATTAAGTTACTGATATAGAAAAATAAAAACCATAATTTGGGTCACTTTTTGCAGCCGTCACTGTAAAGGCCGTTTTAGTTAATGCTAAAAAATGTGCTTTCCGGTACTATGCGGCGGTTTTTTCCGCATTATTTGAGAGTTCATGATGTCCACCACACTGTTTAAAGATTTCATCTTCGAAGCCGCACACCATCTTCCACACGTTCCCGCCGGGCACAAATGTGGCCGTCTGCACGGGCACTCTTTTATGGTGCGTCTTGAAATCACAGGTGAAGTCGATCCGCATACCGGTTGGATCATGGATTTCGCCGAGCTGAAAGCGGCGTTCAAACCGACGTACGATCGTCTGGATCACTACTATCTGAACGATATTCCGGGCCTTGAAAACCCGACCAGCGAAGTGCTGGCAAAATGGATTTGGGATCAGGTGAAACCGCTGGTGCCGCTGCTCAGCGCGGTGATGATCAAAGAGACCTGCACGGCAGGCTGTATCTATCGCGGCGAGTGAAGCTAAGCGCCGGATGGCGACGCAAAGCGTCTTATCCGGCCTACAAAACAGGCCCGGTAAGCGCTAGCGCCACCGGGCTTTTTTTTAAGCAATATTCAGGTACTTATGCGTTTGCATAGACAGACGCCAGTTACGCGCAATGCAGGTTTCGATGCACAGGCGCGTGGCATCCTCTTTCTGGCTGATGGGCTGTAGCGCAATGATACGCTGTTTTTCATCCGTCAGCGTCGCCAGCAGTTCGTCCAGGGCTTCGATATCCCGCACGCGGCCAACCGGATGTTTAATCTCATCCGCGCGTTCCAGCGCCTGAGACAGCACGTCGTATCCGCCGCGCATGTTTACCTTCGGCGAGACCGTGACCCAGGTCGTGTGAGAGCAGCGAACTTCATGGGTGCCGCTGGTTTCGATCTGGCAGCTATAGCCGTTCTTCTCAAGCAGTTCGGTCAACGGCATTAAGTCGTGAATGCAGGGTTCACCGCCGGTGATCACCACATGGCGCGCCGTCCAGCCCTGACGGCCGATGATAGCCAGCAGATCTTCCGCGTTGCCCGCGCCCCACTTATCGCTCTCTTTGGTTTTCGCCAGAATGCTAAACAGCGACACTTCCCGATCTGCGAGTTTATCCCACGTATGTTTGGTATCACACCAGGCGCAGCCAACCGGGCATCCCTGTAAACGAATAAAAATAGCGGGAACGCCGGTAAAGTAACCCTCGCCTTGCAGGGTCTGGAACATCTCGTTAATCGGGTACTGCATAGTCAACTCTGTTAATGGGGTGAACACTAATTATCGCAGATGTTGCCCTCAAGGTCATGTGCGAGAGCTGCTTTAGCGCAGACATAAAAAAACCCGCCGAAGCGGGTTTTTATCAGAACGCAGGTTCAGGATTAAGCCTGACCTTTGATCTCTTTACGGCCATTGTATGGTGCTTTTTCGCCCAGCGCTTCTTCGATACGAATCAGCTGGTTGTATTTAGCAACACGGTCAGAACGGCTCATAGAACCGGTTTTGATCTGGCCTGCAGCGGTACCCACTGCCAGGTCAGCAATGGTCGCATCTTCAGTTTCGCCAGAACGGTGAGAGATAACAGCGGTGTAGCCAGCGTCTTTCGCCATTTTGATCGCAGCCAGAGTTTCGGTCAGAGAACCGATCTGGTTGAATTTGATCAGGATGGAGTTAACGATGCCTTTCTCGATGCCTTCTTTCAGGATCTTGGTGTTGGTTACGAACAGATCGTCACCAACCAGCTGGATTTTGTCGCCCAGTACTTTGGTCTGGTATGCGAAACCATCCCAGTCAGACTCGTCCAGACCGTCTTCGATAGAAACGATTGGGTACTGTTTGGTCAGGTCTTCCAGGAAGTGAGTGAACTCTTCGGAGGTGAACGCTTTGTTGCCTTCGCCAGCCAGAACGTATTTACCGTCTTTGTAGAATTCAGATGCTGCACAGTCCATCGCCAGGGTGATGTCTTTGCCCAGCTCGTAGCCTGCTGCTTTAACCGCTTCAGCGATAACAGCCAGTGCTTCTGCGTTAGAGCCCAGGTTTGGCGCGTAGCCACCTTCGTCACCTACAGCAGTGTTCATACCTTTAGCTTTCAGAACTTTAGCCAGGTTGTGGAACACTTCAGAACCCATACGTACCGCTTCTTTCAGGGATTTCGCGCCAACTGGCTGAATCATGAATTCCTGAATATCAACGTTGTTGTCTGCGTGCTCACCACCGTTGATGATGTTCATCATTGGTACAGGCATGGAGTATTTGCCTGGGGTGCCGTTCAGTTCAGCGATGTGCTCGAACAGTGGCTGACCTTTAGCCGCAGCTGCCGCTTTGGCGTTAGCCAGAGACACGGCCAGGATTGCGTTCGCACCGAAGTTAGATTTGTTTTCAGTACCGTCCAGATCGATCATGATCTTGTCGATGCCAGCCTGGTCTTTGGCATCTTTGCCAAGGATTGCCTGAGCAATAGGGCCGTTTACAGCGCCAACAGCTTTCAGGACGCCTTTGCCCATGAAGCGGGATTTGTCGCCATCGCGCAGTTCCAGCGCTTCGCGGGAACCCGTAGAAGCACCTGATGGAGCAGCTGCCATACCGACGAAACCACCTTCCAGATGAACTTCAGCTTCAACGGTCGGGTTACCACGGGAGTCGATGATTTCACGACCGATGACTTTAACGATTTTGGACATTAGATTTTCCTCAGTACAAGTTAAACTAAAACTCCAGACAAACAACGCGTACCAAAGGTACGCGTTGCCGTTCTAACTTTTTTTACTTCGCCTGACGCTTCTGGTAATCGCTGGCGGCTTTCACGAAGCCTGCAAACAGCGGATGCCCGTCACGCGGCGTTGAAGTAAATTCCGGGTGGAATTGGCAGGCAACGAACCACGGATGGTTTGGTACCTCGATGATCTCGACTAACTGATCGTCCCCGGAGCGGCCCGCAACGCGCAGGCCCGCAGCTTCAATCTGTTTCAACAACATGTTGTTGACTTCATAGCGGTGACGATGGCGCTCGGTAATGGTCGGTTCGCCATACAGCTTGCGAACCACGCTATCGTCGGACAGCTGGCAGGCCTGTGCGCCAAGACGCATAGTGCCACCCAGATCGCTCTTCTCGGTACGGACTTCGACGTTACCTTCTTCGTCACGCCATTCAGTGATAAGCGCCACGACAGGGTACTTACAGTCTGGCACAAATTCCGTAGAGTTCGCGTTTTCCATCCCCGCGACGTTGCGCGCAAATTCAATCAGCGCAACCTGCATACCCAGGCAAATGCCGAGGTAAGGAATATTGTTTTCACGCGCATAGCGCGCGGTGGCGATCTTGCCTTCTACACCGCGGTAGCCGAAACCGCCAGGGATCAGAATCGCATCCAGATCTTTCAGGATTTCGACGCCACGCGTTTCAACATCCTGCGAATCAATCAGCTTGATGTTCACGGAAACGCGGTTTTTCAGACCACCGTGTTTCAGCGCTTCGATAACTGACTTATAGGCATCTGGCAGTTCAATGTACTTACCTACCATGCCGATAGTCACTTCGCCTGCCGGGTTCGCTTCTTCATAAATAACCTGTTCCCATTCAGACAGGTTAGCTTCCGGACAGTTCAAGCTGAATCGTTTACAAATATAATCGTCCAGGCCCTGTGATTTCAACAGGCCCGGGATTTTATAAATGGAATCGACGTCTTTCATTGAAATAACGGCTTTTTCCGGCACGTTACAGAACAATGCAATTTTCGCACGTTCGTTCGCTGGCACCGCGCGATCGGAGCGGCACACCAGGATATCTGGCTGAATACCAATAGAAAGCAGTTCTTTTACCGAGTGCTGCGTCGGTTTGGTTTTCACTTCACCTGCGGCTGCCATGTAAGGCACCAGCGTCAGGTGCATGAACAGCGCGTGCTCACGACCAATATCCACCGCCAGCTGGCGAATCGCTTCCAGGAACGGCAGGGATTCGATATCGCCTACGGTACCGCCGATTTCAACCAGCACCACGTCATGGCCTTCGCCACCGGCGACAATACGCTCTTTGATGGCATTGGTAATGTGCGGGATAACCTGAACGGTCGCGCCCAGATAGTCGCCACGGCGCTCTTTACGCAGAACGTCAGAGTAGATGCGGCCAGTCGTGAAGTTGTTACGACGGGTCATTTTGGTGCGGATGAAACGCTCGTAGTGGCCAAGATCCAGATCGGTTTCAGCGCCGTCTTCAGTAACGAACACTTCCCCGTGTTGGATTGGACTCATGGTACCCGGATCGACGTTGATGTACGGATCCAGTTTCATCATGGTCACATTGAGGCCACGGGCTTCAAGAATGGCTGCGAGGGAGGCTGCGGCAATGCCTTTACCCAGAGAGGATACGACCCCGCCGGTCACAAAAATATAGTTCGTTGTCATGCTGAACCTGAGAAGTTAGAGTGAAACGATGGAATAACCAGGACGGGAAAGTAGTATACCCGAACACGGCGAGCGCCACAAACATTCATTCTCCGTCTCCATTCCAGGCCATGACAAACATAAGGAGTGAGAAAATAGCCCCTTTTGGGTAAATGTTTTTGACGCAAATCAAGCGCTTGTCATTTAAAAAATCACACAAATTGCGCTTGATCGCAAAATACCGTTAGAGATCAGATTCCTGGCGTTTTACTTCCTGCCACACCTCTTCCATCACATCAAGGTCAATCCCGGTCATTTCCAGGCCGCGCGAGGCCACAATGCGTTCGACTTCGCGAAAGCGTCGTTCAAACTTTATGTTGGCTTTTTGCAGCGCAGTTTCCGCTTTTACACCCAGGTGGCGCGAAAGATTGACGGTGGCAAACAGCAGATCGCCCATCTCCTCCTCAAGTTTCGCCTCATCCACCACGGCCTGCTGCGCTTCGTGCATCACTTCATCAATTTCTTCATGCACTTTATCCAGCACCGGGCCGAGGGAGGCCCAGTCAAAGCCAACGGCAGAACAGCGTTTCTGAATTTTATGGGCGCGCATCAGCGCGGGCAGGTTCAGCGGGATGTCGTCCAGCGCAGAGTGTTGGGATTTTTCCGCGCGTTCGGCGCTTTTGATCGCTTCCCAGCGCGCCAGCACTTCCGTGCTGTTGCCTGCGGTGGCATCGCCAAAAATGTGCGGATGACGGCGCTCCAGCTTGTCGCTGATGGCCGCGCAGATATCGTCAAAGTTAAAACGCCCCTCTTCCTGCGCCATCTGGGCGTAGAACACCACCTGGAACAGCAGATCGCCCAGCTCGCCGCGCAGGTCGTCAAAATCCTCGCGAGAAATGGCGTCCAGCACTTCGTAGGTCTCTTCAAGCGTGTACGGGGCGATGGTCGCGAATGTCTGCTCTTTGTCCCATGGGCAGCCGTTTTCCGGGTCGCGCAGGCGTTTCATAATGCCGAGCAGGCGGTCGATTTGCGTCATAGTCTTTTCCATTAAAAAAACAAGCCGGGTGGCGGCGAAGCCTTACCCGGCCTGCAGAAGAGTGTGTTTAACCGCCGTGTAGACGACGGGCGTCAATCACATCCGGCACCTGGTTCAGTTTGCCGAGCACGCGGCCCAGCACCTGCAGGTTGTAGATTTCGATAGTCATATCGATAGTGGCAAGCTGCTCGCGGGTATCACTGCGGCTGGCAACGCCCAGCACGTTCACCTTCTCGTTGGCGAGAATGGTGGTGATATCGCGCAGCAGGCCGCTGCGGTCGTTTGCGGTGACACGAACCACCAGCGAATACCCGGCGGAGTAGCTTTCGCCCCAGACGGCCTCCACGATGCGCTCCGGCGCGTGCGATTGCAGCTCGGCGAGCTGGTCGCAGTCGGAGCGGTGGATAGAGATCCCGCGCCCCTGGGTGATAAAGCCGACGATATCGTCGCCAGGGATCGGCTGACAGCAGCGGGCAATGTGGTGCATCAGGTTACCTACCCCTTCAACCACCACCCGGCCATTGTCTTTGCTGCGCTGCTGCGGAGCGTAGGTTTTCTGCTGAAGCTGCTTGAGCGCCGCCGCGTCCTGCTCTGCCGCACTCGGCTTATTGAACTGCGCCTGCAGGAAGTTGACCATCTGATTGAGACGGATATCCCCGCCGCCAATCGCCGCCAGCAGCTCGTCAAGCTCGTTAAAGTTGTAGCGCGGCAGCAGGAATTTCTCCGCCTCTTTCAGGCTGATGCCGATATGTTCCAGCTCGTCGTCCAGGATCTGGCGACCGGCAAGAATGTTTTTGTCACGATCCTGCTTGCGGAACCAGGCGTGAATTTTAGACCGTCCGCGGCTGGTGGTGACATAGCCCAGGTTCGGGTTAAGCCAGTCCCGGCTCGGGTTCGGCTGCTTCTGGGTGATGATTTCGATCTGGTCACCCATCTGCAGCTGATAGGTGAACGGCACAATGCGCCCGCCGATTTTCGCGCCGATGCAGCGGTGCCCCACATCGCTGTGAATGTGATAGGCAAAGTCGAGCGGCGTAGAGCCCGCCGGCAGATCGACAACGTCGCCTTTCGGCGTAAACACGTACACCCGGTCGTCAAAGACCTGGCTGCGTACTTCGTCGAGCATTTCACCGGAATCGGCCATCTCTTCCTGCCACGCAATCAGCTTGCGCAGCCAGGCGATGCGGTCTTCATGGCCGGAGCGCGCTCCGCCAGAGGTACCCTCTTTGTACTTCCAGTGAGCGGCCACGCCCAGCTCGGCTTCTTCGTGCATCTGCTTGGTGCGGATCTGGATTTCAACCGTCTTGCCGCCCGGGCCAAGCACCACGGTATGAATGGACTGATAGCCGTTCGGTTTCGGGTTGGCGACGTAGTCATCAAACTCATCCGGCAGATGGCGGAAGTGAGTATGCACTATCCCCAGAGCGGCATAGCAGTCCTGCAGGCGCTCCGCCACGATCCGCACGGCGCGCACGTCAAACAACTCGTCAAAGGCGAGATGTTTTTTCTGCATTTTGCGCCAGATACTGTAGATGTGCTTCGGACGGCCATACACTTCAGCCCGCACGTTCTCTTCTTTCATCGACTTGCGTAAGCCGCCGACAAACTCTTCGATGTAGTGCTCGCGGTCGATACGGCGCTCATGCAGCAGTTTCGCAATGCGCTTGTACTCTGCCGGGTGCAGATAGCGGAAGCAGTAATCTTCCAGCTCCCACTTCAGTTGGCCGATACCCAGGCGGTTGGCCAGCGGCGCATAAATATTGGTGCACTCCTTCGCGGCGAGCACGCGCTCGTCTTCCGGGGCATCTTTCACCTCGCGCAGGTGGGCAATCCGTTCCGCCAGCTTAATCACCACGCAGCGGAAATCATCTACCATCGCCAGCAGCATCCGACGCACGTTATCAACCTGATCCGCCGAGACCGAATCGGTTTGCGCCGCTTTAAGCTGGCGAATGGCCGCCATATCCCGCACGCCGTGAATCAACGACACCACGGGTTTTCCGACGCTTTCAACCAGCACGTCTTCAGTGACCACGTCCGCGTCTGCCAGCGGGAACAGAAGCGCTGCCTGCAGCGTTTCGATATCCATGTTCAGCATGGACAGGATTTCGACCATTTCGATGCCGCGCCACAGCAGGAGTTCGGCGTCAGGGTGCCCTGTGGTGGTGCGAAGACAATAGGCCCAGGTTTCGGTTAAGCGTTCACACGACTGCTGGCTGGAAATTCCCAGACTTGCGATCCATTTCTGTGGGTCAAACTCACCAGCTTTATTAAGATGTGCACTTCTTACCGCAACCATCGTCCTCTCCTTTAGGGACCAGGGCCTGTCGAAGTCGACAAGCCAAACTCATTAGATGTGCTCAAACAACACGATCGATTCCAGATGACCAGTGTGCGGGAACATGTCCAGCATTGCCAGACGCTGAATCTGGTAACCCCCGCTCACTAATGCTTCGCTGTCTCTGGCAAGCGTTGCCGGATTACAGGAAACATAGACCACACGCTTTGGCGCGAGTTTAATAATATGTTGCATGACCCCCGGCGCACCGGCGCGGGCCGGGTCGAGCAGGATCTTGTCAAAGCCCTGTCTTGCCCAGGGTTGTTGCGTGACATCATCCTCAAGATTTTGATGAAAGAATGTCACATTTTGCAACCCGTTCTCTCGGGCATTTTCCTGGCCTTTCGCCACCAGCGCCTCTACGCCCTCCACGCCAACCACGCTGGCAGCTTTCTGCGCCAGCGGCAGGGTGAAGTTCCCCATTCCGCAGAACAGGTCGAGCACGCGGTCGCTCTGTTGCACGTCCAGCCAGGCCAGTGCGGTAGCGATCATCTGCTGATTCACCCCGTCATTCACCTGGATGAAATCCCGTGGGCTGAACGTTAAGCGTAGCCCGTTTGAGGCGTACCAGGGGGCCTCTCCCGTAACCTGCTCCAGTATCTCGCTTTGCGGCGCAAGGAACAGGGCGAGATCCTGTGAATGCGAAAAGCGTTCCAGTTTTTCGCGATCTTTTTTCGACAGCGCAGCGGTATGGCGAAGCACCATCAGCGGACCGTTGTTCGCCAGCACCAGTTCGACATGTCCCAGATGACGCACGCCGTCTAGCGTAGAGAGACAAGCGTGCACGTCCGGGAGCAATGCCTCAAGACGGGGCACCAAAATGGGGCATTGCCTGATGTCCACGATATCGCTGGAGGCCGCTTTACGAAAACCCATCTCCAGACGTGCTGTTTTGGGCTGGTAGCTGAGGCTCAGACGGGCACGGCGGCGGTAGCCCCAGGGCTGGTCGGCGATAATGTCGTCAACATCGTGTTTGATAAGGCGCGCCAGCGCGCGGCTTTTGCTCTCCTGCTGAAGGGTAACGCTCGCATGCTGCTGCTGACAGCCACCGCAGACGCCAAAGTACGGGCAACGCGGCGCGCGGCGTTCAGGGCTATCATTCAAACGGCGTTTCACCTGCCCACGGGCATACTGGCGCTTATCTTCCGTCAGGGTGATTTCTGCTCGTTCCGATGGCAGCAAACCTGCTATAAACAGAGCCTTGCCATTGTGCCGTGCAACACCCTGACCGAAGGGATCAAGTTCGGTGGCTTCAACAGTTATGATCTGACGCGTCGTCACGCGTCGCTTTGCAGAGTAGAATTGCGCCATTGCCGAGATTTTTCTCAAATAAACATAATTGTCCTAATTGTCCCATAACGGAACGCCATGACCAACTACAGCCTGCGTGCGCGCATGATGATTTTGATCCTCGCCCCGACCGTTCTCATCGGTTTGCTGCTGAGCATCTTCTTTGTCGTCCACCGCTATAACGATTTACAGCGGCAGCTGGAAGATGCGGGAGCGAGCATCATTGAGCCGCTCGCCGTCTCCAGCGAGTATGGGATGAACCTGCAAAACCGTGAATCCATCGGCCAGCTCATCAGCGTGCTGCATCGCCGCCACTCCGAGATCGTGCGCGCCATATCCGTGTATGACGAGCACAACCGTCTGTTCGTCACGTCGAATTTTCATCTCGATCCTGCCGAGCTGAAAATCCCGGACGGTTCGCCCTTCCCCCGCCATCTCACCGTGCTCCGGCGGGGCGATATTATGATCCTGCGCACGCCCATTATCTCAGAGAGCTATTCGCCGGATGAATCAGCCCTGTCTGACGCCAAGTCCAGCAGCAATATGCTGGGATACGTGGCGCTGGAGCTTGACCTGAAATCGGTCCGGCTGCAGCAGTACAAAGAGATTTTTATCTCGGGCCTGATGATGCTGTTCTGCATTGGCATCGCCCTGATTTTCGGCTGGCGGCTGATGCGCGACGTCACGGGGCCTATCCGCAACATGGTCAACACCGTTGACCGCATTCGCCGCGGCCAGCTCGACAGCCGCGTGGAAGGCTTTATGTTGGGCGAGCTGGATATGCTCAAAAACGGCATTAACTCAATGGCGATGTCGCTGGCGGCCTATCACGAAGAGATGCAGCATAACGTCGACCAGGCAACCTCCGATTTGCGCGAGACGCTGGAGCAGATGGAGATCCAGAACGTTGAGCTGGATCTCGCTAAAAAGCGCGCCCAGGAAGCGGCGCGTATCAAGTCTGAGTTCCTTGCCAATATGTCGCACGAGCTGCGTACTCCGCTCAATGGCGTGATCGGCTTTACCCGCCTGACGCTCAAAAGCGAGCTGAACCCCACCCAGCGCGATCACCTGCACACCATCGAACGGTCGGCCAATAACCTGCTGACCATCATCAACGACGTGCTGGACTTCTCGAAGCTGGAAGCCGGGAAGCTGATCCTTGAGAGCATTCCTTTCCCGCTGCGCAGCACGCTGGATGAAGTGGTGACGCTGCTTGCCCATTCATCGCACGATAAAGGGCTGGAGCTGACGCTCAACATCAAGAACGACGTGCCGGACAACGTGATTGGCGACCCGCTGCGTCTGCAGCAGGTCATCACCAACCTGGTGGGGAACGCCATTAAGTTTACCGAAAGCGGCAACATCGACATTCTGGTCGAGAAACGGGCGCTGAGTAACAACAAAGTGCAGATTGAGGTGCAGATCCGTGACACCGGCATCGGCATTCCGGAGCGCGATCAGTCGCGCCTGTTCCAGGCGTTCCGCCAGGCGGATGCGAGTATTTCCCGCCGTCATGGCGGCACCGGGCTGGGGCTGGTCATCACTCAAAAACTGGTCAAAGAGATGGGAGGAGATATCTCCTTCCACAGCCAGCCGAATAAAGGCTCCACTTTCTGGTTCCACATTAACCTTGACCTGAACCCTAACGTGCTGACGGACGGCCCGATCACCGACTGCCTGAAAGGGATGCGTCTGGCCTACGTTGAGCCAAACGCGGCAGCCGCCCAGTGTACGCTGGACGTGCTAAGCACCACGCCGCTGGAGGTGATTTACAGTCCGACCTTCTCCGCGCTCGCCGTTGAACATTACGATATTTTGCTGATGGGTATTCCTGTCACCTTTACCGGTGAGTTGACCATGCAGCAGGAGCGCCTGGCAAAAGCCGCGGCGATGACCGACTACCTGCTGCTGGCGCTGCCCTGCCACGCGCAAATTAACGCGGAAGAGCTTAAAAACGACGGGGCCGCCGCCTGCCTTCTGAAACCGCTCACCGCAACACGGCTGCTGCCTGCGTTAACGGAATATTGTCGCCTGAGCAACCAGCCCCTGCCGCTGGTTAACGACGAACACAAATTGCCGATGACCGTGATGGCTGTGGACGACAACCCGGCAAACCTGAAGCTGATTGGCGTGCTGCTGGAAGATCAGGTGCAGCACGTTGAACTGTGCGACAGCGGCGCACAGGCGGTTGAACAGGCTAAACAGATGCAGTTCGATCTGATCCTGATGGACATTCAGATGCCGGGCATGGACGGCATTCGCGCCTGCGAACTGATCCGTCAGCTTCCACACCAGCAGCAGACGCCGGTCATTGCCGTCACCGCTCATGCGATGGCCGGGCAGAAAGAGAAACTCCTCAGCGCCGGGATGAATGATTATCTGGCAAAACCGATCGACGAAGAGAAGCTGCACAGCCTGCTGCTGCGCTATAAGCCCGGGCATATCGGCGGAACCTATACGTTTTCAGCCGAGCCCGCAGAGATTAGCGTCAATCAAAACGCGACCTTCGACTGGCAGCTGGCACTGCGACAGGCGGCGGGTAAACCGGATCTGGCCCGCGAGATGCTGCAGATGCTGGTCGCCTTCCTGCCGGAAATTCGCAATAAAGTGGAAGAACAGCTGGTTGGCGAAAATCCTGACGGCCTGCTTGAGGCTATCCACAAGCTGCACGGGAGCTGCGGCTACAGCGGCGTACCGAGGCTGAAAAACCTGTGCCAGCTGCTGGAGCAGCAATTGCGGGCAGGTACGCCAGAATCGGAGCTTGAGCCAGAATTCCTGGAGCTGCTGGATGAGATGGATAACGTCACGCGGGAAGCGATGAAGCTGTTGGGGAACTGAGGTAAAAGCCCGGTGGCGCTACGCTTACCGGGCCAACAGGTGCACGAACGTAGGCCGGGTAAGGCAAAGCCGCCACCCGGCAATCACAGCTAAAATGCCTGCCCCACTTTCAGTACCGCCGCGATGTTTCTGGCGGCCATCCTGACGTTCTCGCTGGCGTTTTCCAGCGCATCTTCCAGCGAGCAAATGGTGTAAATCACGCTGAATACCGCGTCGATACCGTGATCGTGCACCACACCGACGTCCGCCGTCAGGCTGCCGGCGATCCCGATAACCGGTTTGTTATAGCGTTTCGCGACTCTGGCTACTCCAACGGGCACTTTACCGTGGATAGTCTGGCTGTCGATTCGCCCTTCGCCGGTAATCACCAGATCCGCGTCCGCTACCTGTTCATCCAGGTGCAGCGCGTCGGTGACGATTTCAATTCCCTGACGAAGCTGGGCACCGCAGAAGGCGTAAAGCGCAGCGCCCATTCCCCCTGCCGCACCGCCACCCGCAAGGTGCAGCACGTCGATGTCTAAATCCCTGGCAATGACCTGCGCGTAATGCTCCAGCGCGTTATCCAGGGTGACGATCATTTCCGGCGTAGCCCCTTTCTGCGGGCCAAAGATCGCGGATGCGCCCTCTTCGCCGGTCAGCGGATTGGTGACATCGCAGGCCACCTCGATCCGGCAATCCGCCAGGCGGCGATCGAGCTCACTCACGTCGATGCGCGCCAGGTTAGCCAGCTCACCACCACCCTGTCCGACAGGCTGCCCGTTGGCGCCCAGCAGTTTTCCGCCCAGCGCCTGCACCATGCCCGCGCCACCGTCGTTGGTCGCACTGCCGCCAATGCCGATAATAATATGCTTAACGCCCGCATCCAGCGCGTGGCGGATGAGTTCGCCCGTGCCCCACGACGTGGTGATCAGCGGGTTGCGCTTAGACGGTGCGACACGCTCCAGCCCGCTCGCCGCCGCCATTTCGATAAACGCGCTCTGCTCGTCGCCGGACAGGCCGTAAAATCCGTCGACCCGTTCACCCAGCGGCCCCGTCACGTCTACAGGGACAATGCGCCCCCCAGTCGCGGCGACCATGGCTTCAACGGTGCCTTCGCCGCCGTCCGCCACCGGGAGTTTGACGTATTCAGCCGTCGGGAAAATGTCGCGAAAACCGTTTTCTATCGCTGTCGCTACCTCAAGAGCGCTCAAGCTTTCCTTGTAGGAGTCCGGTGCGATAACAATTTTCATAAGCCGTCCTTACGCATGTGAGTTACGTTAAGCATATAACACCTAAGAGACCGCTTATGGGAGCGGTCCCAGCTGGTTTATCGTACCATGCACGGGCGCTTATTGTCGAATGTCCAGTTCGGGATCAGGTACTGCATCGCGGTGGCATCATCGCGCGCGCCGAGGCCGTGCTGGAGATACAGTTCATGGGCTTTCATAACGCGATCCATGTCCAGCTCGACCCCCAGGCCTGGCGTGGCAGGGACCTGCACCATCCCGCCCTTAATTTCAAACGGCTGCTTAGTCAGACGCTGGTTACCTTCCTGCCAGATCCAGTGGGTATCGATGGCGGTGATCTTGCCAGGCGCAGCAGCCGCAACATGGGTGAACATCGCCAGCGAGACATCGAAGTGGTTATTGGAGTGTGAGCCCCAGGTCAGGCCGAACTCATGGCACATTTGCGCCACGCGAACCGATCCCTGCATCGTCCAGAAATGGGGGTCAGCCAGCGGGATATCGACAGACTGCAGCGACAGGGTATGCCCCATCTGACGCCAGTCGGTGGCAATCATGTTGGTTGCGGTCGGCAGGCCTGTCGCGCGGCGGAATTCCGCCATCACTTCCCGGCCAGAGAACCCCTGTTCCGCACCGCACGGATCTTCCGCATACGCCAGAACGCCCTTCAACTGTTTGCCGATGTTGATGGCTTCTTCCAGAGACCAGGCGCCGTTCGGATCCAGAGTGACGCGGGCCTGTGGAAAACGTTTAGCCAGCGCCGAAATGGCCTCGGCTTCTTCTTCCCCGGCCAGCACGCCGCCCTTCAGCTTGAAGTCGTTGAAACCATATTTTTCGTACGCGGCCTCAGCCAGGCGCACCACCGCATCCGGGGTCATCGCCTCTTCATGACGAACGCGATACCAGTCGCAGGTTTCGTCCGGCTGGCTCTGATACGCCAGCGGCGTCAGCTTGCGGTTGCCGACGAAGAACAGATAGCCCAGCATTTCCACTTCGCTGCGCTGCTGCCCGTCGCCCAGCAGAGAGGCGACGTTCACGCCCAGGTGCTGGCCCAGCAGATCCAGCATTGCGGCTTCGATACCGGTTACAACGTGAATGGTGGTGCGCAGGTCAAAGGTTTGTAGCCCGCGCCCGCCCGCATCGCGGTCAGCAAAGGCGTTACGCACCGCGTTCAGAACATTTTTATATTCGCCCAGCGTTTTACCCACTACCAGCGGAATGGCATCCTCCAGCGTTTTGCGGATCTTCTCGCCGCCGGGGATTTCGCCCACGCCGGTATGCCCGGCGTTATCCTTCACGATCACGATGTTGCGGGTAAAGAATGGCGCGTGTGCGCCGCTCAGGTTCATCAGCATGCTGTCATGGCCCGCAACCGGAATGATCTGCATGGAAGTGACTACAGGGGTAGAAAATGTGCTCATCGTTCAATCCTTTATCAGTGACGTCCAAATACCGGGCGCTTGCGGTCAAATGTCCAGCCGGGGATCAGGTACTGCATCGGGCCTGCGTCGTTGCGCGCGCCGCCCGGCAGTTTTTTATACGCCTCATGCGCTTTGTGGATCTGATCCCAGTCAAGCTCGACGCCCAAACCTGGCGCATCCGGTACGGTAATGTTGCCATTTTTGATTTCCAGCGGATTTTTGGTCAGGCGGGCTTCCCCTTCCTGCCAAATCCAGTGGGTATCAATCGCGGTCGGGTTACCCGGTGCCGCTGCGCCAACGTGGGTGAACATCGCCAGCGAAATATCGAAATGGTTATTGGAGTGGCAGCCCCAGGTCAGGCCCCAGTCGTCGCAAAGCTGCGCCACGCGGACCGCACCAGAGAGCGTCCAGAAGTGCGGGTCGGCTAAGGGGATATCGACCGCATTGAGCATCACCGCGTGGCCCATTTCGCGCCAGTTGGTGGCAATCATGTTGGTGGCGACCGGCAGCCCGGTAGCGCGGCGGAACTCCGCCATCACTTCGCGCCCGGAGAAGCCCTGCTCGGCACCACAAGGGTCTTCGGCGTAGGTCAGCACATCACCCAGCCCTTTACACAGGGCGATGGCCTCATCCAGCAGCCATGCCCCGTTCGGATCAACGGTGATACGCGCGTCCGGGAAGCGTTTCTTCAGCGCGCGGGCGGTGTCAATTTCCTGCTCACCGGGCAATACCCCGCCCTTCAGCTTGAAATCTTTAAACCCGTAGCGATCCTGCGCCGCTTCGGCCAGGCGGACCACCGCCTCGCTGGAGAGCGCCTCCTGGTGGCGCAGGTGATACCATTCATGGCTGCCCGGCGAACGCGACAGATAAGGCAGGTCGGTTTTTTCACGATCGCCGATGTAAAACAGGTAACCGAGCACCGTCACCGCGTCGCGCTGTTTGCCCGGCCCTAACAGTTCGCAGACCGGCACGTTTAGCGCTTTGCCCAGCAGATCGAGCAGGGCCGCTTCCAGCGCGGCCACCGCGTTAACGCGCAGCTCAAAGGTCCATGCCCCCTTGCCGAAGGTGTCGAAATCCGCCGACTGGTTGCCCTTGTGCACCCGCTGAACCACGTTGTTCAGACGAGCCACTTCATGACCAACAACCTGCGGGATGGCATCGACCAGCGTCTGGTAAATGACCTCGCCTCCCGGCGCTTCACCGACGCCCGTATTTCCGGCGCTATCGGTAAGAACCACGATGTTGCGGGTGAACCAGGCGTTATGCGCGCCGCCGATATTGAGCAGCATACTGTCCTGCCCGGCCACCGGAATGACCTTCATCTCAGTAACGACAGGGGTTGATTGGGTTGTCATCATCCACGCTCCGCAACAGGTTTCAGTTCAACACGTTTGATATCCCCTACCAGCACCAGATAGCTCAGCACTGCGACCAGGGCATGCACGCCAACGTAAATCAGCGCGCCGTTAAATGAGCCGGTCGTGCCGACGATGTAGCCGATGGCGATTGGGGTGACGATCCCGGAAATGTTGCCGAACATATTGAACAGGCCACCGCTCAGGCCGCTGATCTCTTTCGGTGCGGTATCTGCCATCACCGCCCAGCCCAGCGCGCCAATCCCTTTGCCGAAGAAGGCCATCGCCATAAAGCCGATAATCATCCACTCTGCGCTGACGTAGTTACAGAACACCATGGTCATGGAGAGCAGCATACCGAGCACAATCGGCGTTTTACGGGCGATATTTAGCGAGCCGGTGCGGCGCATCAGCCAGTCGGAAATTACGCCGCCCAGCACACCACCGACGAATCCGCAGATCGCCGGAACCGAGGCGACAAACCCCGCTTTGAGGATCGACATGCCGCGAGCCTGCACGAGATAAACCGGGAACCAGGTGATGAAGAAGTACGTCAGGGCGTTAATGCAGTACTGGCCAAGATAGATCCCGATCATCATGCGCGATCCGACAAGCTGTTTGATCTGCGCCCACTTCTGGCTGAACGGCACTTTTACCTTTTCGGATTTCTGATCCATGTTGATCAGCGCCCCGCCTTCCGCAATGTACTCCAGCTCCTTCTTGTTCACGCCCGGATGCTGGTTCGGTTCGTGGATAACCTTCAGCCAGATAAAGCTGATGACGATCCCCAGCCCGCCCATGAAGAAGAAGACGTGTGACCAACCTACCTCATGCGTCAGCCAGCCCATGATCGGCGCGAAAATCACCGTGGCGAAGTATTGGGCCGAGTTAAAGATCGCCACCGCCGTGCCCCTCTCCTGCGCCGGGAACCAGGCCGCCACAATGCGGCTGTTGCCGGGGAAGGAAGGCGCTTCGGCGAGCCCCACCAGGAAGCGCAGGGTAAAGAGCGCAACGATAATGCCAAAGCCGCTAAAGATATCGACGAAGCCCTGCAGCAGGGTAAACATCGACCAGATAAAGATGGACCAGAAATAAACGCGTTTGGAGCCAAAACGGTCGAGCAACCAGCCGCCAGGGATTTGGCCGATCACATAGGCCCATGAAAATGCCGAGAAGACGTAACCCATGCCGACCGGATCAAGCCCGATATCTTTTGCCATTTCGGAACCGGCAATCGACAGCGTGGCGCGGTCGCCGTAGTTGAAGGATGTGACGATAAACAGCATCACCACTATCCAGTAGCGAGCGTTGGTGCGCTTTTCAGCGCCGCTCGCGGCCTGGCTTAATGTACTCATAGTTGCACTCCTGAATCATGGCTTGCGCCAGTTCATTCTGTACAGCACCTGTAGGGTAATCAGAATGAGAGGTTAGTGTTGGGCAGTTTTGGTACGGCTCAGCGCCGTTTTATAGTGAAGCACTGCCTTTTCTGGTAACTGACGGGAAAAGTATATGAAGGAGTGACGCGCTTCCTCACCGTGCATCGACACAACATTCAACGGGGAGGAAGACGTGGTTTGGGGCATAAGCCCAAAGCAGTTGAAGATACTTCACGGAATTGCGGTTTTGGTGCGGCTTTATGGCCGGGTGGCGGCTTCGCCTGACCCGGCCAGTAAACCCTGCCGCCGGGCAGGGATTAGCTGAGAAGTGTGGCCCAGTGCTCAACCCACGGGTTTGATTCGCTTTCTGGCTCCGGGTGTTCACCCGCATCAATCAGCAGCATCTCACCGACGCGCTGGGCGCTCTGTTCCTGCAGGAGCGCATCGAACTGTTTACCGCCGCCGCAGAAATTGGCGTACGAACTGTCACCCAGAGCAATGATGCCGTAGTGAACGTCGGGCTGATAACCAAGCCGATCTTTAATGCCCTGGTAAAGCGGAGCGATGCTGTCCGGCAGATCGCCCTGCCCGGTTGTCGACGTCACGACGAGGATGTATTTATCCTGGTACTTCTTCCAGTCGTCCAGCTCAGGATCTTCGTACACCGTAGCCTTATGGCCCTGATTCACAAGGATTGCCTCTGCCTCTTCTGCTACCAGCAGCGAGTTGCCGTACATTGTGCCGACAAAAATGCCTACTTCAGCCATGCGTTGTTCCCTTGATTAATGCGCCTGCTGTTCATCCTGAACGTTGCCTGCCGCAAACTCAACCCTTTCATTTTCGGGGAGTTGTCCCCGCAAGCCAAACTGTGACAGCGCCTGCATCCAGACATCGTCCAGCCCCGCGCGGATGCTCAACGGTTCACCGGTGAACGGGTGCGTCAGACTCAATTCGCTGGCGTGCAGCATCAAACGGTGACAGCCAAAATGTTCGGCCGCACTGCGGTTCTGACGCAGATCGCCGTGCTTGCTGTCGCCGATAATGGGGTGGCGAAGATGCGCAAGGTGCCGGCGCAGCTGGTGTTTACGCCCGGTTTTAGGCAAAAGCTCCACCAGGCTATAGCGCGTGGTGGGAAATTTGCTGGTGGCGACCGGCATTTCCGTGGTTGCCATTGCGCGATAATCGGTCACCGCAGGCTGCGGGCCTTTATCGTCGCGGGCAAATTTATCGGCTATTTTGTCCAGCTCCTCAACCAGCGGATAATCCAGCGTGCCGGATTCCGTCAGCCAGCCGCGCACGATGGCGTGATAGCGCTTCTGCATCTGGTGCTGCTCAAACTGTTGGGAGAGCAAACGCCCTGCCTCGCTGGATAACCCCATCAGCAGTACGCCAGAGGTCGGCCTGTCCAGACGGTGCGCGGTAAAAACATGCTGACCAATCTGGTCGCGCACGGTCTGCATCACGACGACCTTTTCGTCGCGATCCAGCCAGCTTCGGTGCACCAGCCAGCCTGACGGTTTATTCACCGCCACCAGCCACTCATCCTGATAGAGGATTTCAAGGGTCATGCATCGTCACCGGCAAACAGCGCATCGAGACGAGCCAGCTCGGCCAGCATGACGTCGCGGGCTGGATGGCTGGCCTCAAGCGCCATTTCATAATAGGGAGAAACCACAAATGCCTGCGGCAGCGGATGCCCGCCGTCCAGCAGCGCATGCATGCGGGGGATCAGCACCCACTGCAGCCACTCAAAGGGTTCGAGCGTATCGAGACAGAAAGGTTGTGTACTCGCGAATGCCTCTGGCTGCGGCGCGCTTGCCTGCCACAGCTGATGCTGGCGCAAAAGGGCTTCGATGGTGTGCAGCTGAGCACGAACGCTATCGTGATGCGTCATAAGAACCTCAACGTAAATACGGAACGGCGCGCAGCATAGCATTGCGGGAAGGAGAAATAAAAAAAGGGAGCACTGTATAAACAGTGCTCCCGGTTCGTTCCGCAGCATTCCAGCTACAATTCGTGCTCCCTGCTCATCCGTGACAACTTTTCCTGATGCCCGAAGGGCGTTGGTTATCCGTTAACCGTTGCATCCTGCTCACATCATCCTGATGTGTGTGTTTCGTCCTGAAACGTCCTGGCCTTCCTGACCCACCGACCATCCTGACCGGCTCTCGTTCTCCTTCCTGGAGGTGTCCCTTACGCATCCTGCGTTATCCACTTTGCTTCATCCTGAAGCCTTCCTGCAGCGCCATCCTGACGAGTCCTTGCTGAGATACGCCATCATCCTGATGTTCGTTTCTCGTGTCGGCGTCCTGTCGACAGAGATAGAATCCGCTATTCCGCCGCATCTTACAACCCACCTACAACGTCCTGTTAGCCAGCAGAGATGCTGTGAGATCGCGTCATTTGTCTTTAATATCTTGAAAAATAAGACGATACTTATCTTAAACCTTTGAGACAAAACTCAACGTTCCAGCGATCTCTCACAAAGCGTGTAAGAGATCTCTCACACGTGCAGTAGCAACATGGATTACAGAACAGGCTCAAGTCGGGTGAGGAAATCCGCAAGTGAAGGGGCGAGGACATCGCGGTTGCGGGTGCCGATTGTCTCTTTGACCACTTCCCCGGACAGGTTGCAAACGGAGATAACGTCCAGCTCGCTGTCGAGTGTGGCAATAAAGAGCGTCGGAGAAAGCTTAAGGCGCTTTTGCGTGACCAGGTGACCAATCAGGTTTTCCTGAACACGCTGGAGGTCATCCTCACTCCAGGTTTGCAGCAACGTCAGCGCGATATCTGCAAAGCGCGCGGTCATATCTCCGGCAAACTGCGCGGTATAATACGCGTGAACCGCTGGTTGTACCACAAGGTCCATTGCGCGTTCAACCGCATTTACATTCTGCTCAACCGTGAAGGGTTTGGGCTGCCAGAGCACGCTGTCTTCAAGCGTGGTGATAATACAGGGCGACGGCACGCCGTAAAGATCGGCGCTCTGCGGCCACGTCCCGTGCTGTGCATGCCATGCATCGCAGTAGCGGGTGGTGAAAGTGGTGAGGGCATGTGCAGTTTCGATATCCACCGATTTCTCTCTTCTTGTAAGACAGGATAAACTCAGTCCATAAGTGTACCTGTAAAGTGGCTATGAAACATGTCTTACGAAAATCATCAGGCGTTAACGGGCTTAACGCTCGGCAAAACGACCGACTACCGCGACACCTACGATGCAAGTCTGTTGCAGGGGGTTCCCCGCAGCCTGAACCGCGACCCGCTGGGCCTGCACGCTGACGCGCTGCCGTTTGTCGGCGGCGATATCTGGACGCTGTACGAACTCTCCTGGCTAAATGCCCGCGGCCTTCCGCAGGTGGCGGTCGGCCACGTTGAGCTGGATTACGCCAGCCAGAACCTGGTCGAATCCAAAAGCTTTAAGCTGTATCTTAACAGCTTTAACCAGACCACATTTAACAGCTGGGAAGATGTACAGCACACGCTGCAGCGGGATTTAAGCGCCTGCGCGCAGGGCGACGTGACGGTGTCGCTCTATCGTCTGCATGAACTGGAAGGCCAGCCCGTTGCGCACTTCCACGGCACCTGCATCGACGATCAGGATATCGGGATCGACAGCTACGAATTCAGCGCCGACTACCTCGAAAATGCGGCAAGCGGCAAGGTTGTCGACGAGACGCTGGTCAGCCATCTGCTCAAGTCCAACTGCCTGATTACCCACCAGCCCGACTGGGGCTCGGTGCAGATCCAGTATCGCGGTCCGAAGATCGATCGCGAAAAGCTGCTGCGCTATCTGGTGTCGTTCCGCCACCATAACGAATTCCACGAGCAGTGCGTGGAGCGCATCTTCAACGATATCATGCGTTTCTGTCAGCCGGAGAAGCTGAGCGTCTACGCGCGCTACACCCGCCGCGGTGGCCTCGACATTAACCCGTGGCGTACCAACACCGATTTCGTGCCTGCCACGGGCCGGCTGGTGCGTCAGTAATCTAAATATTTTCACAATATGCGGGCGGTATTCCGCCCCGGGTGTTGTGAAACGTCATAAGCCAGGGCTATTGTAATCTACAGGGAAAGACGATCTTCGTCCCGTAAGGAGCTCACTTGATTACACATATTAGCCCGCTTGGCTCAATGGATATGTTGTCGCAGCTGGAAGTCGACATGCTTAAACGCACGGCCAGCAGCGACCTTTATCAACTGTTTCGCAACTGTTCACTTGCCGTACTGAACTCCGGAAGCCTGACCGACAACAGCAAAGAGCTGCTGTCCCGCTTTGAAAGTTTTGATATTAACGTGCTGCGCCGCGAGCGCGGCGTAAAACTGGAAGTGATTAACCCGCCGGAAGATGCCTTTGTTGATGGGCGCATTATTCGCTCCCTGCAGGCAAACCTCTTCGCCGTGCTGCGCGATATCCTGTTCGTTAACGGGCAGATCAGCAACGCCGGGCGTTTCCAGCATCTTGACCTGGAAAGCTCGGTTCATATCACCAACCTGGTGTTCTCTATTTTGCGCAACGCCCGCGCGCTCCACGTTGGTGAAGCGCCCAATATGGTTGTGTGCTGGGGTGGTCACTCCATTAATGAAACCGAATATCTCTACGCGCGCCGCGTGGGGACCCAGCTTGGCCTGCGCGAGCTGAACATCTGTACCGGCTGCGGTCCGGGCGCGATGGAAGCGCCGATGAAAGGTGCCGCCGTAGGTCACGCGCAGCAGCGCTATAAAGAGGGGCGCTTCATTGGCATGACCGAGCCGTCGATCATTGCGGCTGAGCCACCGAACCCGCTGGTTAACGAGCTAATTATTATGCCGGATATTGAAAAACGTCTTGAGGCGTTTGTCCGTATTGCGCACGGCATTATTATCTTCCCGGGCGGCGTCGGCACAGCGGAGGAGTTGCTCTATCTGCTCGGCATTCTGATGAACCCGGCCAACAAAGATCAGGTTTTACCGCTGATCCTCACCGGGCCGAAAGAGAGCGCCGACTATTTCCGCGTGCTGGACGAGTTTATCGTGCATACGCTGGGTGAAGACGCGCGCCGTCACTATCGCATCATCATCGACGACGCTGCGGAAGTGGCGCGCCAGATGAAAAAAGCGATGCCGCTGGTCAAAGAAAATCGCCGCGACACCGGAGATGCCTACAGCTTTAACTGGTCAATTCGCATTGCGCCCGACCTGCAGATCCCGTTCGAACCGTCCCACGAAAACATGGCAAACCTGAAGCTTTATCCGGATCAGCCGGTGGAAGTGCTGGCCGCGGATCTGCGACGCGCCTTCTCCGGCATCGTGGCGGGTAACGTCAAAGAGGTGGGCATTCGTGCGATCGAGGAGTTTGGCCCGTATAAAATTCACGGCGATCCTGACATGATGCGCCGCATGGATGACATGCTGCAGGGCTTCGTCGCCCAGCACCGTATGAAGCTGCCGGGTTCTGCCTATATCCCGTGCTACGAAATCATCAAATAACGCGTTAGCGATCCTCTGCCAGGCCGGAATGCGACGTCTCGCTTTCCGGCTTTTTTTATTCGTGAAATAATTCATAGACATCCCTTATGTCATTTACAAATCCATTGCCTGCGCAAACGTTTACTCCCTTTTGCCAACCATCAATTATCAGCCTTAATCCAAATTACCTGCCACAAAACACTAAAATCCCATTTTTTTATAGCGTAAGCCACCTATCTCAGGGGCGGCTTCTTCACGCCATATGTTGTTAATGGTAGCCTTCGCGCCCGTAAATTCTCTTTGATGTTTTTTTGACAGATAAATGGTCTAAATATGCCCATCCCGAAAGTATATTATTGCAATTGGGATCAGGATCACTGATAGATTCATAACTAGAATGTATCTTTCCGCCCGCCAATAGTTACGGGCAAAAATTATTAAAAAACCGTCACTGAACGAATTTCATATTACCGTCAGGCACTTTTTCATCGGATTTGACTAAAAACCTGACAATTTGCTTCCTCCAGGAGATACAGATGGAAACCACTCAAACCAGCACCGTTGCTTCGATTGATTCCCGAAGCGGTTGGCGCAAAACGGATACCATGTGGATGCTTGGCCTTTACGGCACAGCAATCGGCGCTGGTGTACTGTTCCTTCCTATCAACGCAGGCGTTGGCGGCTTAATCCCGCTGATCATCATGGCAATTATCGCCTTCCCGATGACCTTCTTTGCACACCGCGGTCTGACCCGTTTCGTGCTGTCCGGTAAAAACCCGGGTGAAGACATTACCGAAGTGGTTGAAGAGCACTTTGGCGTGGGCGCGGGTAAACTGATTACCCTGCTCTACTTCTTCGCGATTTACCCGATTCTGCTGGTGTACAGCGTGGCGATCACCAACACCGTGGAAAGCTTCATGACGCACCAGCTGCAGATGACGCCGCCACCGCGCGCCATCCTTTCGCTGATCCTGATCGTGGGTATGATGACCATCGTGCGCTTCGGCGAGCAGATGATCGTTAAAGCGATGAGCATTCTGGTGTTCCCGTTTGTCGCCGCCCTGATGGTGCTGGCCTGCTACCTGATCCCACAGTGGAACGGCGCGGCGCTGGAAACCCTGTCTCTGAGCAGCGCATCCGCAACCGGCAACGGCCTGCTGTTGACCCTGTGGCTGGCAATCCCGGTCATGGTGTTCTCCTTCAACCACTCGCCAATCATCTCTTCTTTCGCGGTTGCGAAGCGTGAAGAGTACGGCACCGGTGCAGAGAAGAAGTGCTCCAGCATCCTGGCACGCGCCCACGTGATGATGGTACTGACCGTTATGTTCTTCGTGTTCAGCTGCGTGCTGAGCCTCTCCCCGGCAGACCTGGCAGCGGCGAAAGAGCAGAACATCTCTATTCTGTCTTACCTGGCAAACCACTTTAACGCACCGCTGATTGCATGGATGGCACCGATCATCGCGATTATCGCTATCACCAAATCCTTCCTCGGCCACTATCTTGGCGCACGTGAAGGCTTCAACGGTATGGTGATTAAATCTCTGCGCGGTAAAGGCAAGAGCATTGAAATCAACAAGCTGAATAAAATCACCGCGCTGTTCATGCTGCTGACGACCTGGGCGGTCGCCACGCTGAACCCAAGCATCCTGGGCATGATTGAAACCCTGGGCGGCCCGATTATCGCGATGATTCTGTTCCTGATGCCGATGTACGCGATTCAGAAAGTACCTGCGATGCGTAAATACAGCGGCCATATCAGCAACGTTTTTGTTGTGATTATGGGTCTGATTGCCATCTCCGCTATTTTCTACTCGCTGTTCAGCTAATACCTCCTGCGCCGTCTTCGGGCGGCGCACTCCTCCCCTCTGACTGATAGCAATGGACGCATCATGATTAGCGTATTCGATATCTTCAAAATCGGTATTGGTCCTTCCAGCTCTCACACCGTCGGACCAATGAAGGCCGGTAAACAATTCACGGATGACTTGATTGCACGCGGCATTTTGCACGACATCACCCGCGTGGTTGTCGATGTATACGGTTCCCTTTCCCTTACCGGTAAAGGCCACCATACCGATATCGCCATTATCATGGGCCTGGCGGGAAATCTGCCGGACACCGTTGATATTGATGCGATCCCTGGATTTATCCAGGACGTAAATACCCATGGCCGCCTGCTGCTGGCAAACGGCGATCACGAGGTTGAATTCCCGGTTGATCACTGCATGAATTTCCATGCGGATAACCTGTCGCTGCACGAAAACGGCATGCGTATTACCGCGCTGGTTGGCGATAAAGCGGTTTACAGCCAGACGTATTACTCCATCGGCGGCGGTTTTATTGTCGACGAAGACCATTTTGGTCAGACCGACAACGCGGCGGTTGAAGTGCCGTACCCGTACAAAAACGCCGCGGATTTACAGCGTCACTGTCAGGAAACGGGCCTGTCCCTGTCCGGCCTGATGATGAAAAACGAACTGGCGCTGCACAGTAAGGAAGCGCTGGAGCAGCACTTCGCCAACGTCTGGGAAGTGATGCGCGGCGGTATTGAGCGCGGGATCACCACCGAAGGCGTGCTGCCGGGTAAACTGCGCGTACCGCGCCGTGCGGCAGCGCTGCGTCGTATGCTTGTCAGCACCGACAAAACCACCACCGACCCGATGGCGGTCGTGGACTGGATCAACATGTTCGCGCTGGCAGTTAACGAAGAAAACGCGGCGGGCGGCCGCGTCGTCACGGCACCAACCAACGGTGCCTGCGGCATCGTCCCTGCGGTCCTCGCGTATTACGACAAGTTCATCCGTGAAGTGAACGCTAACTCGTTGGCGCGCTACCTGCTGGTTGCCAGTGCGATTGGCTCACTGTACAAAATGAACGCCTCCATTTCCGGTGCGGAAGTGGGCTGTCAGGGTGAAGTCGGCGTGGCCTGTTCTATGGCGGCGGCGGGTCTGGCCGAGCTGCTGGGCGCAAGCCCAACTCAGGTCTGCATCGCGGCGGAAATCGGCATGGAGCATAACCTTGGCCTGACCTGCGACCCGGTCGCCGGACAGGTGCAGGTACCGTGCATTGAACGTAACGCAATCGCCTCTGTGAAAGCGGTGAACGCGGCACGTATGGCGCTGCGCCGCACCAGCGAGCCGCGCGTGTGCCTCGATAAAGTCATTGAGACCATGTACGAAACCGGTAAAGACATGAACGCCAAATACCGCGAAACCTCCCGCGGTGGTTTAGCCATGAAGATTGTCACCTGCGATTAAGCCTCAAAAAGAAGCCTCGTTTTGCGAGGCTTCTTCCCGTTTTGCCCACCGCACATAGTTTCATACTGCTGACAGTGTTACCCTTCACCCATTAGATAGAAGGGAGATTATCTGTGGCTGTTCATTTGCTTATCGTCGACGCGCTTAATCTGATCCGCCGAATCCATGCGGTACAAGGCACGCCCTGCAAGGATACCTGCCTGCACGCGCTGGAACAGCTTATTCGCCACAGCGAACCGACTCACGCGGTTGCGGTGTTTGATGATGAAGCGCGTAACACTGGTTGGCGACACCAGCGGCTGCCCGACTACAAGGCCGGACGCGCGCCCATGCCTGACGATCTTCACGCTGAAATGCCCGCCATCCGGGCAGCCTTCGAACAGCGCGGCGTGCCCTGCTGGGGCGCGCACGGCAACGAGGCGGACGATCTCGCGGCCACGCTTGCCGTTAAAGTGGCAAGCGCGGGGCATCAGGCCACGATAGTCTCGACCGACAAAGGCTACTGTCAGCTGCTTACCCCCACCATCCGTATCCGCGATTATTTCCAGAAGCGCTGGCTTGACGCACCGTTTATCGCCAGTGAGTTTGGCGTCTCACCCGCGCAACTTCCTGACTACTGGGGTCTGGCGGGCATTAGCAGCTCTAAGGTTCCAGGCGTGGCAGGCATAGGCCCGAAGAGTGCCGCGCAGTTGCTAACGGATTTTCAACATCTGGAAGGGATCTACGCCCGGCTGGATGAGGTGCCGGAAAAATGGCGCAAGAAGCTGGAAGCGCATAAGGAGATGGCGTTTATCTGCCGCGAGATTGCGACGCTACAGACGGATTTACAGCTGGACGGGAATTTGCAGCAGTTGCGGTTAGAGCGTTAATTCTCCCCTCACCCTAACCCTCTCCCCAAAGGGGAGAGGGGATCAGACGGTGCAGACTTTTCCGCCTACCCCTTGACAGTGAAAGGGTCAGACTGTGCGATTTTCCCCCTCGCCCCTTTGGGGAGAGGGCCGGGGTGAGGGGATTTCAGCACACTATCGCTCGTCGCGACGCCCACCCACAGCCGCCCACCAGCGACGAACATGCACCGTCACCTCTTCGCGGTCGTGATATAGCTGGCGCGCCTGGATCACCACGTTAATACCGTGCTCATCCATCTGTTCCTGAATGTAGGCCAGGTTCTGGGAAACTTCCTCATAGCGCTTTTTCATTGGCAGCTTGAGGTTAAAGATGGTTTCACGACACCAGCCGTTTACCAGCCACGAGGCCATCAGCGCGGCTACTTTTGCGGGCTTCTCAACCATGTCGCACACCATCCACGAGATGTTGTTGCGGGTTGGGCGATAGCGGAAACCGTCTTCACGCAGCCAGGTCACCTGCCCGGTATCCATCAGGCTTTGCGCCATCGGGCCGTTATCAACAGAGGAAACCCACATGTTGCGTTTCACCAGCTGATAGGTCCAACCGCCCGGACACGCACCAAGATCGACCGCGTACATGCCGTTAGCCAGACGCTCGTCCCACTCATCCGCCGGAATAAAGACGTGAAACGCCTCTTCAAGCTTTAGCGTTGAGCGGCTCGGCGCATCTGCCGGGAAGCGCAAACGCGGGATCCCCATAAAGAACGGCGAGTTGTTGGTGGTATACGAGTAGCCCGCGTAGCAGCAGCCAGGCGCGATAAAGAAGATATGCACCACCGGGCGCTTAGGCGTTTCGTAGTTGGTCAGCACACCTGCGTCGCGCAAGGCCGCACGCAGCGGCACCGTGAATTTACGGCAGAACTTCATCAGCTCTTTGCTTTCGTTGGTGTCGGCAACTTCCACACGCAGGTCGCCGCCCTTCTCCACTACGTCCTGCAGCATGCCAACAATGGGCGTGATGCGGTCTTCAGGCGGAAGATCCTTCAGCAGCTCGCCGGCGACAAACATCTGACGGGCAAAGATCAGCGAGCTGAACGGCAGCTCACGCGCCAGCTTATCGGCATCGTCAGGCTGATAGCACTCAAATATCACATAGCCCGCGTTCTCTTTCACACGGGCAAAGCCGAAGACTTCGCGCTTCGCCGCTTTATCGGTAATTTCCGCGGCGCACTCTTTCTCAAACCCCGGGCGACAATATAAAACAACCTTATTCATGAACAACGCCCTTGCGTTTCAGACGGATGGCTCCGATAAACATTAATACCCACCCCGCCAGGAAGCTGACGCCGCCGACGGGTGTAACAAACGCCCACAGGCGTAAATGAGACAGCGCAAGGCAGTAGAGGCTACCGCTAAACAGTACGGTCCCCAGCGCCAGAAACACGCTGCTCCAGTAAAACCAGATGCTGATCCGGCGCTGCATCGCCACCGCCAGCCCAAAGATAGCCAGGGTGTGAAACGCCTGATATTCGAGGCCGGTCTGGATCCAGCCCATTTCAACCACCCCTAACGATTTGCTTAACACATGCGCGCCGAAGGCACCCAGTGCAACAAAAATAAAGCCACTCACCGCGGCAAAAATCAGCATGAATCGGCTGGTCATGTTTCGGTCCTAAAGTGATGCGTGCTCGGCACGCAAAAGTTATTGTTCATACCTGAAGCGGAATTTTTCTTGCTCGTTTGCCGCTTTAGACAGGATCCACTGTCGGAAGGCGGCTATTTTACCCAGTTCTGCCTGACTGTCATGACAAACCAGATAAAACGCATTCTTGCTGACCAGTACATCATTAAACGGACAGACCAGACGGCCTGCCTCAATTTCGGACTGCGCCATGACGTTATTCGCCAACGCCACGCCCTGTCCGTGAATGGCAGCCTGTAACACCATCGCACTGTGGCTAAAGATGGGTCCCTGCTGCACGTTAATATGGTTAAGACCCAACTGGCGGGTATAAGTTTGCCAGTCGCGGCGGGAAGCATCGTGTAAAAGCGTATGCTTTGCCAGATCGGCCGGGGTTTTGAGCGCTTTTTCACCCGTCAGCAGCATGGGTGAGCAGACCGGCAGCAGATATTCTGCGTATAATTTCTCCACACGCAAGCCCGGCCAGTTGCCCCGGCCATAAAAAATCGCCACATCCACATCGTCCGCAAGTTTATCTTCCTGGCGGTCTACGGCCTGGATTCGAACGTCGATTCCCGGATAAGCTGAGTTAAAGCTTGAGAGTCTTGGCACCAGCCACTGGATCGCAAAACTGGGCAATAAACTGACAGTCAGCGCGCCTTTTGCACTTCGCGCCTGTAGCTTACGCGTGGCTTCGGTGAGCTGTGAAAAAATCTCTTTGATATCCTGAAAATAGCTTTGCCCCTCTTCTGTCAGAAGGAGCGAACGGTTGCGGCGACGGAACAGCTTAAGCCCGAGAAAATCCTCCAGAGACTTGATTTGATGACTTACTGCGGCCTGCGTCACAAAAAGCTCATCGGCTGCGCGGGTGAAGCTCAGGTGACGTGCTGCGGCATCAAAAACACGTAATGCATTAAGAGGGGGCAATCGCTTGGACATGGTTATCTGGCTTAGATGTTAACGGGATTTAACATATAGGAAACAACGTTTAACCTATTAGTTTTTTTTATCTGAGCCATTATAATTTGTCCGTTGAGGAACTACCAGCAAATACCTATAGTGGCGGCACTTCCTGAGCCGGAACGAAAAGCTTTTTTTGGAATGCGTGTTCTGAAGGGCTTTTGGCTTACGGTTGTGATGTTGTGTTGTTGTGTTTGCAATTGGTCTGCGATTCAGACCACGGTAGCAACGCTACCACTTTTTCACTTCCTGTACATTTACCCTGTCTGTCCATAGTGATTAATGTAGCACCGCCAATTTGCGGTGCTTTTTTTTGCTTAAATCGCTATTAATGCTCGATTTCTTTCATCTCTTTCACATCACTGCGATTGATCTGCTGCTTGTTACCGTTGGCATCTTTGTACGAGATCATCCCGGTGTCATTATCGGTCGTCGGTTTCCCTTCAGAGACGATAGATCGACCATCGTTGGTGTGCATCACGTAGTTATTGCCGGAACAGGCGCTCAGCGCGAAGGTAAACGCACAGGCAGAGAGGATGGCGGCTGTCTTTTTCATGCTTATTCTCCTTTAGCAATTAATGCTATTCAAACATCGATTTAAAACAGGCTTATTCATTCACCTAACACTCTTTAGCATAACCTGCTTTTTGAGACTCGCCAGTTTATGCAGACAAATCTTATAGATATCAACCTCCTTGCCCTGCCGCTGAAATTGCGCGACGATCACCGTAATGATAAGAGGAATTCCATGAACGCTTTCAGCCCCTCGCAGTTTCGCGCCCAGTTTCCGGCGCTGGCCGATGCCGGTGTGTATCTTGATAGCGCCGCCACGGCGCTCAAGCCACAAGCAGTCATTGAGGCCACACGGCAGTTTTATAGCCTCAGCGCTGGCAACGTACACCGCAGCCAGTTTGCCGAGGCACAACGCCTGACGGCGCGCTATGAAGCCGCCCGGGATCAGGTTGCACGTCTGATTAATGCCGAAAGCGGAAAAAACATCGTCTGGACACGCGGCACCACGGAAGCCATCAATATGGTGGCACAGTGCTATGCCCGCCCTCAGCTGCGCGCGGGCGACGAAATCATTGTCAGCGAAGCAGAACACCACGCGAACCTGGTTCCCTGGCTGGTGGTGGCGGAGCAGACAGGCGCGCGGGTCGTTAAGCTTCCTTTGGGTTCTGATTTACTTCCTGACGTGGCTCGCCTGCCCGAGTTCATCACCCCGCGCAGCCGCATTCTGGCGCTTGGGCAGATGTCTAACGTCACCGGCGGCTGCCCGGACCTGGCCCGCGCCATTGAGCTCGCCCACGCCAGCGGCATGGTGGTGGTGGTCGACGGCGCGCAGGGGATCGTGCATTTCCCCTCCGATGTGCAAAAACTGGATATCGATTTCTACGCCTTCTCGGGACATAAGCTGTATGGCCCTACTGGCATCGGGGCGCTGTACGGCAAGCCTGACCTGCTGGCACAAATGACCCCGTGGCTCGGCGGTGGAAAAATGATTACCGAAGTGACGTTCGATGGATTTACAACCCAGGACGTGCCCTATCGCCTGGAGGCCGGTACACCGAACGTCGCTGGCGTCATTGGCCTGAGCGCAGCGCTGGAGTGGCTGGCTGAAACGGACGTGGTTCAGGCTGAAAGCTGGAGCCGGGGCCTGGCGACGCTGGCAGAAGAGGAACTCAAAAAGCGCCCGGGTTTTCGCTCGTTTCGCGTGCAGGATTCCAGCCTGTTAGCCTTTGATTTTGACGGCGTGCATCACAGTGATATGGTCACGCTGCTGGCCGGATATGGCATTGCCCTGCGCGCCGGACAGCACTGCGCACAGCCGCTGCTGGCGGCGCTTGGCGTGAGTGGGACGCTGCGCGCCTCATTTGCGCCCTATAATACGCAAAACGATGTCGAAGCGCTGGTCGCCGCCGTTGACCGCGCCCTTGAATTACTGGTGGATTAATGACTCGCTCAGACCTGGCCGGACACCCGTTCGGCAGCACAATCACCGAAGAGACGCTCAGGCAGACCTTCGGCCCGCTAAACCAGTGGGAAGACAAATATCGTCAGCTGATCCTGCTGGGCAAGCAGTTGCCTGCCCTTCCCGACGCGCTGAAAGCCCAGGCAAAAGAGATCGCCGGCTGCGAGAACCGCGTCTGGCTCGGGTATCGCCTGTCCGGTGACAAACTGCATTTCTTTGGAGACAGCGAAGGGCGCATCGTTCGCGGCCTGCTGGCGGTGCTGTTGACCGCGACAGAAGGTAAAAGCGCGGCGGAGCTGCTGGCACACTCGCCGCTGGAACTGTTTGATAAACTGGGGCTTCGCGCACAGCTAAGCGCCTCGCGCGGTCAGGGGCTGATTGCGCTCAGCGACGCGGTGCTGGACGCCGCGCGCCAGGCTCAGGCCTGACGCTCCGCCTTCGCCATCATCTTCTTCAGGGCGTGTGAGACGGCGACAAAGCCAAAGGATGCGGTCACCATGGTGGCCGCCCCAAAACCGGAGGCACAATCCATCCGTTTTGGCCCTTCCGCCGTGCTTTTCATGGCACACACCGAGCCGTCCGCCTGCGGGTAGACCAGCGCCTCAGTCGAGAACACGCAGTCAACGCCCAGTTTGCCCTTGCTGTTTTTGACCACGTTAAAATCGCTCTTTAAGCGTTCACGCAGCTTGGCTGCCAGCGGATCCTGGATCGTTTTTGCCAGGTCGGCCACCTGGATCTGCGTCGGATCGATCTGCCCGCCCGCGCCACCGGTGGTCACCAGCGGCACCTTGAACCGGCGGCAATAAGCGATCAGCGCCGCCTTCGGGCGCACGCTGTCAATCGCATCAATCACGTAGCTGTAACCCCGACTCATGTACTCAGCGACGTTATCTGCCGTCACAAAGTCATCAATCACCGTCACGCGGCATTCCGGGTTGATCAGCCGAATGCGCTCCGCCATCACCTCAGATTTCGCCAGACCAACGCTGTCGCGCAGGGCGTGGATCTGCCGGTTAGTGTTGGTGACGCAGACATCATCCATATCAATCAGCGTAATCGCGCCGATACCGGTTCTCGCCAGCGCTTCTGCCGCCCATGACCCCACGCCACCAATGCCCACGACGCAAACGTGCGCATCCGCAAAAAGCTGCAGGGCTTTTTCACCATAGAGACGTGCCGTGCCGCCAAAACGCTGGCGCCAGGCATCACTGATTACCACAGACATAACACCTCAGATGTAAAAAGGGTGAGGTTTTTCCCTCACCCTGAACAGTAATCCGTATTTCGCTCAGAATACCATAATCAGCCGCTGAATACGTTGCCCGTACCCGGCGCGGCCTTCAGCACCCATACGCGGCCATAGTGGTTATACCAGCCTGCACGATGGCCTGCATCCGGGCCAATGCCCTGATAAATATCGAAGTGCTGGCCTTTGATTGCTCCGCCGACATCCAGTGCCACCATCAGGCGCAGCTCATACTTGCCGTTGAACTTGCCGTTGTTGTCCAGCAGAGGGACTTCGGCCAGCAGCGTGGTGCCTGCCGGAATGATTGAGCGGTCCGATGCGACGGACGCGCGGCCAATCAACGGTACCGCACTCGCCCCTTTCACCGGCGCAAAGTTTTGCGGTTTAAAGAAGACGAACGACGGGTTCTGCTCCAGCAACTCGCGCACTTCGGCTTCGCTGTGCTTCTCGCCCCATTCGCGGATGGCCTGCATCGACATATCTTCTTTCTTTACTTCCCCACGGTCGATCAACACTTTACCGATACTGCGGTAAGCATGGCCGTTTTTACCGGCGTAGCTGAAGAAGTTAAGCGGTGAGCCGTCGCCAAAATCAATATAGCCGCTGCCCTGAACGTCCATGATGAAGTTATCCATCAGCGAGTTGCTGTAGGCGAGGACATAGTTTTCGCTCAGCGCGCCAGCGTAAATCTCTGCGCGGGACGGCAAGCGGCCACGCTTTGGCGGCATACGATAGATCGGATACTGGAATTCACCCTGACGCGTATGGCGCGCCTGGACAACCGGCGTGTAGTAGCCCGTAAACTGGACGTTGCCATAGTTATCCGCCCCTTCCATCTGCCAGGCATCAATACCGAACTGACGCATGTTGCGGGTATCGCCCCCCGCGCGCAGCCAATCCTGTACCGCACTGTAAACGCTGCTCTGTGAGCCATATAAACGCGGTGACGCATTGCGGATCTGGTAGACCTGCTCAGAGAAATCGCCGGCGTTGATCGGTGCGCCTACGGCATCGGGCTGGTTAACTAATGAGAAAGGCTGGGATAATTTCCCGTCTTTATACTGTTGACCGCGATCGGTCGGTTTGGAAGAGCAGGCCGCAAGAATCGCTACCATTGCGCCTGTCATCAGATACTTCACCCAACGTCCTTTCATTATATCTCGTCTTTTAGTTGCCCATTTCCGCGTTACGAAGATAACAAACCGCCAGGGCTAAGGAAATGCAATCCCTTACCCTTTGGCAAATTCTGCGCAAAAAATAGGCCAAACAACGCTATATCGTTCAAATTACATACAAAATCATGATTAATGCGAAAAAGGGGTTGCATCACAAACCTATCCGAGTATAGTGCGCATCCACGGACGCGGGGTGGAGCAGCCTGGTAGCTCGTCGGGCTCATAACCCGAAGGTCGTCGGT